>URWM01000243.1 GCA_900551655.1 uncultured Collinsella sp. | reverse complement strand
ATTCCTCTACGTCTCGTGGGCTCGGAGATGTGTATAAGAGACAGCGCCACCGCTGCGAGTGCGAGGCGGACAAAACGCTCCCGCTCGCGAACAGTTCTGTCACCTTGGTACCGCGCGCGGTGCACACCTGCAGTTTCGCGGCCATAATGGTGGCAAGACAACCAAGAGGGGAGCGGAATCCATGGCGCTAATCTATATCGTTGAGGACGACGAGCCCATCCGTCGCGAGCTCGCCGACATTTTGGCGCGTGCCGGTTTTGAGGTCGAGGCCTGCGAATCGTTTGAGCATGTCTCGCGCGATATTCTCGCCGCCGCGCCCGACCTGGTGCTGCTCGACCTGACGCTTCCCGTCAAGGACGGCCAGCATATCTGCCACGAGGTTCGCCGCGAATCCGAGGTTCCCATCATCGTCCTCACGTCGCGCACGACCGAGATCGACGAGGTCATGGCCATGACGCTCGGCGCGGACGACTTTGTTCCCAAGCCCTATAGCGCCCGTGTGCTCGTGGCGCGCATCAATGCCTTGCTGCGTCGCACCGCGGCGGCGGGCGAGCGCAGCACACTTGTCCACAAGGGGCTGGAGCTCGACCTCGCTCGCTCCATGGTCACCAATACGGCATCCGGCGGCAGTACCGAGCTCACCAAAAACGAACTGCGTATCCTCTCGCTGCTTCTGAGCCGTGCGGGCAAGATTGTTTCGCGCTCGGCCATCATGCAGGATCTGTGGGACTCCGACGCCTTCGTGGACGACAATACGCTTACCGTCAACATCAACCGCCTGCGCACCACGCTCGAAAAAATCGGCATCAAGGGGTATTTGACGACGCACCGCGGCCAGGGCTATTCGGTCTAGGGGCCGGCTATGTCGTTCGCCAAATTCTTCAAAGATGCGCTGCTTCCCGTCGCCGTGTGGACGTGCGGCGTGCTGCTGAGCTGCTTTGTGCTGACGGTCGCCGGCGCACCCGTTTCTATCGTGGTCGTGGCGGTTGGCGTGTCCTTTATTTTCGGTATGCTCGGCATCGTGATCGAGTACGCTCGCCGTCGCCGTTTTCTGCGTCAGTTGGAGCGCGCGGCAGAGGAACTCGAGAGTCCCGCATGGGTGCAGGAGATGGTGCAATGCCCGACCTATGCCGAGGGCGAGCTTGAGTACGAGGTCTTGCGCCGGGTGGGCAAAGCTGCCTGCGACGAGGTTGCCGAAGGCCGGCGCCAGACCGATGATTATCGCGACTATATCGAGAGCTGGGTCCACGAGGCCAAGCTGCCCCTGGCGGCGGCTCACCTGATTTTGGAAAACCTGGACAGCAGCGAAGACGACCTGTCGCGCGTGGATGACCTGGGTCGCGAGCTGGCTCGCGTGGAGCGCTATATCGATCAAGCGCTGTATTACGCGCGCTCGGAAGTCGTGGAGCGCGACTACTTGATTCGTCGCTGGGATCTCAAGACCCTGGTGACGGGCGCGATTAAGGCCAACGCGCGCGAGCTCATCGCGGCGCACGTGGCTCCGGTGTGCGAGAACCTCGACTTCGAGGTCTTTACCGACGAGAAGTGGCTCGAGTTTATTCTGGGCCAGCTCATTCAGAACAGCATCAAATACGCGCGCGAGGACGGCGCGAAGATCGTGTTTTCGGGTGCGTTGCTGGACGAGGGCCTGGCGAGTGAGCGCATCGAGCTCACCGTTGCCGATAACGGCTGCGGCGTGAGCGCAGCCGACCTGCCCCGCGTGTTCGAGAAGGGCTTTACCGGCGACAACGGTCGCACCACCAAGCGTGCAACGGGCATCGGCCTCTACCTGGTGGCGCGCCTGTGCTCCAAGATGGGCATCGACGTCACCGCGGCATCGGAGCTGGGCGAAGGCTTCGTCGTCACGTTTGCCTTCTCAACGAATAAGTTCCAATATTTCGAGTAACGCACGCGGCAGACATTCGTCCAAACAAAACGTGCCGCCCATTAAAAAACGTGCCGCCCCAAGCCGGGGCGGCACACCATCTTTTATCAGCCAACTCGCTGAAGTAAGGCTGCGAAGGCCGCGGGGCCGGGAGGGGTTTCCTAAGGGCACATCCCGCAGCCGCAACGCGGCGAGGACGTGCCCGTGGAAACCCCGCAGGCCCCGCGGCCGGTGGGAGCAACGCTACTTCACGACCAAGATGTCGCAGTCCGTGTTGCGCAGCAGGAACGTCGAAATCGAACCCAGCAGCGCATACTTGATCGAGGACAGGCCGCGGGCGCCGCAGAGCACCAGGTCGGGCTTAACCACGTCGAGCATCTCGTCCTTGAGCGTCTCGCGAATACGGCCGGCGCGAATCATGACCTCGACTTCGGGAATATCGGGATTGGCCTTGGCCTCTTCGAGCTGCTTGGCGATGGAGTTCTTAAATGCCTCCTCTAGGCCGTTGACCAGATCGACCGGATAGGAACCGGCGCTCTCGAGCGCCGTGGAATCGATAACGTGGCCGATGATTAGCTTGGCGCCGTTGTTCGCGGCGACCTTGATGGCGCGCGCGAGCACAAAATCCTGCTGCTCAGTACCGTCGAGTGAAACAAATACCTTGGTGTAGCCCTCGTTCATGGTTTCCTCCTTGGTCTATCGCACGGGCGTGGGGCTCGTGCGTCGGGCGGGCGCGGGCGCGTTGGCCGCCGGACACTTTATCTTGTTGCAGTTATACCCAAGGATTTCGGTTTGACCGCTCGCAATTCTGTGAACGGGCGAGTTTTTTGGTAAGGGCAGGCGCGGTCGCACTGCCAACGGTTGATAATGGGACATCGCCCGCATCGTCCGCAGAACATCTACCGGCGGGTGTCTAACGAGGGGGTCCCTTTGGATATTATCGAGCTTCTAAAATCTGCCTTCATGGGCCTGGTCGAGGGCATCACCGAATGGCTGCCCGTTTCGTCGACCGGTCACATGATCTTGGTGGACGAGTTCGTCAAGATGAACGTGAGCGAGACGTTCTGGAATATGTTCCTGGTCGTGATTCAGCTCGGCGCCATTCTGGCCGTCTGTGTGCTGTTCTTCCATGAGCTCAATCCGTTCTCGCCCAGCAAGGGCAAGGAGGGCCGTCGCGACACCTGGGTGCTGTGGGGCAAGATTGTGCTCGGCTGCATTCCCGCCGCGGCGATCGGCCTGCCGCTCAACGACTGGATGGAGGAGCATTTCTACAATGCTCCCGTCGTGGCGCTGGCGCTCATTGTGTACGGCGTGCTGTTTATCGTGATTGAGAACTGGCGCGCGAGCAAGCGCGACCAGGCCGCTCTTGCCGGTTCGTTTGGTTCTCGTGCTGTGGTGTCGGGTGGACGTCCCGCCGGTGCGCACTTTGCGGCGCCCGCCGCGGCTACCGCTGAGGATGAGCGCGATGACGAGGATCTGGACTTTGGTTCCATCACCACGCTCGAGGACCTGTCTCTTATACACATCTCCGAGCCCACGAGACGTAGAGGAATCTCG
>URWM01000242.1 GCA_900551655.1 uncultured Collinsella sp. | reverse complement strand
CGAGATTCCTCTACGTCTCGTGGGCTCGGAGATGTGTATAAGAGACAGTCTATACGCTTGGCGAGCTGTCGCGTGCGCCGGAGTCCACGCTGGCCTCGATTTTTGGCGTCAACGGCGAGCGTATGAGGCAACGTGCGCTGGGTCTCGAGGTTTCCGAGGTCACAAGCCTGGATGAGGAGCGCGAGGTCAAATCGGTGAGCAATGAGCGCACCTTCGCCAAGGATTTGACTGAGCGCGGGGACATTGAGGCGGCGATTGCGCTGCTGGGCGAGTCGGTTGGGCGCCGTCTGCGCCGTCAGGGGCTTACGGGCGGCACCGTGACACTCAAGCTCAAGTATTCGTATGGCAGCGGTCGCACGGCACAGCGTCGTTTGCCCCACCCCACCGATGACGAAAATATCTTTGTGGCCGTAGCGATCGAGCTGCTCGACAATATCTGGCAGGAAGGCATGCATGTACGCTTGGCGGGCGTAGGCATGAGCGACTTCGATCACCAAGGCGGAATCCAGACCGACCTGTTCTGCGAAGTCGATGACCGCGGAGCCCAATCCAGCGAGCGACGCGACCTATCCGTCGCCATCGACGCCGTCCGAGACAAATTCGGCGACACCGCCCTATCCTTCGGCCGCCAATCCCGCTTCAACGATTAGCTGCTTTTTGACATAAAGAAAGCCGGGCAGTTGCAGATGTTGCAACTGCCCGGCGAAATGCGCGAGGGTAGCTAAAAAAGCCCCGTCCCAAATTAGCTACTAGAGGAGGTCGAGGGGGAGTTGGGGAGCGTCGCCCCAGAGTTTTTCTAGGCGGTAGAAGTCGCGGGCCTCGGGGGTGAAGACGTGGACGACGACCGAGCCGTAATCCATAAGCATCCAGGTCTTCTGCTCGCGGCCCTCGATGGAGAATGGGTGCTCGCCGCAAGCCTCGGCGACCTTCTCCTCGATCTCGTCGACGATCGAATCGACCTGGCGGTTGTTGGTACCGGTGGCGAGCACAAAGTAGTCGCACACGTCGGAAAGCTCAGTCAGGTCGAGCACCTGCACGTCCTCGCCCTTCTTGTCGTAGGCGGCCTGCGCGGCGGCGCGGGCGACGTCCTCGGCGGCGACACCGCTCGCAGAAAGCGAAGCAGCGGTGCGATCGGACGTGGCAACGAAGCTCTTGTGCTCCACATCCTTAAGAATCTGCTCGTCAGTCATGGTCTCGTCGGCCATGGAATACCTCTTTCTAGACACACCCGAGCTAGCGCAGCTGGGCGTAATGGTTGTAAATCGTAATAGCCGTGGGATAAAGATAGCGCCCGGACTGGATCACATAGACCAGACCCTGCGCAAAACAGGAGAAGAACAACTCGTCAAGCGTCGACTTCCCCACCATCTTGCGCAGCGCATGGGCATAGTCGCCGTGACGGTTGGGCTCGATGGCATCGGCCACAAAGACCACCATATCGAGCGGCGTCATGTCGCAGGCACCCACGGTGTGACGGTCGACAGCCTGAAAGACTGCCGGCGACAGCTCGGGAAAAAGCTGCGGAAGCTCATAGGCGGCAACAGGGCCATGCAAAAGCGGCGTCGCGGCGGAAGGAGAGCCGGCAACCTTGATGCCATAGTGAAGCGCGCGGGTCACGAGCTCGTCATCGGAAAGCACCTTGTCCCAGTCGTGAATTAAGCCGGCGGCAGCGGCATCAAAGCGGTCAACGCCGTAGACCTCGGCCAGATGAAGTGCGGTCTCGGCAACACCCAGCGAATGCACATAGCGCTTGCGCTTATCTTTCATGCGAACATCGAGCAGCTCTTGAATGCGCTTGAGCAGCGCGCGCTCATCGCTCTCAAACTGATCCTCTACCGACAACGTAGCCCCCATCACTCAAAATCTTCTTGGCCCAAATCGGCATATAGCCTGCGTTTGCGAATGTAGCCGAGCACGGACTCGCTCGTAAGATAGCGCACGCTCATGCCGCGGGCAACTCGCTTACGAATGTTCGTCGAGCTGATCGCCAGCGCCGGAATCTGGATATAGCGCACGTCGAACGGCAAGCCCGACTCCTTGATCCGCGCACGGGCCGTATCGATATCGAAGCCGGGGCGCGTCGCGGCAATAAAAGTTGCCAGCTCGGCAATCTCATCGGCATGATGCCAGGTCACAATATCGATAATCGCATCGGCACCCGTAATAAAGTAGAGCTTTACCTGCGGCGGGTAAAAGTCGCGAAGGGCATGAAGCGTATCGGCAGTATAGGTCACGCCCGGACGGTCGATCTCGAAACGGCTCGCCAAAAAAGCCGGATTCGCGGCGGTGGCGAGAACCGTCATGGCATAACGGTCCTCAGCAGGCGTCACCGGTTTGTCGAGTTTAAAGGCAGGAGAGCCGGCCGGCATAAAGAGCACAGCGTCCAAGTCGAGCGACTCGCGCGCCTGCTCGGCAGTCACCAAGTGCCCGTAATGAATCGGGTCGAAGGTGCCGCCCATAATGCCAAGCCGAAACTCTTTGCCCTCTTTTATGGGCAGCTCGGGCAAACCGATTCCACCGCGCAGCGACATGGCCTACTCGCCCTCCGGGGTCTCAACGTCGTCAGCGACGTCCGCAGTATCGACAGCCTCGATGCTCTCATCTGCAGCATCTGCCACCTCAACGACCTCAACGGCGCCCTCGAGTTCATCCTCGTACTCCGAGAAATCCTCGGCGCCCTCAAAATCAAAGGCGCGCTGACAAATACGAACCTCGTCGCCTGCGCGGAAACCGGCCTTCTCGAGCGCGTCGTCAACGCCCATGCGCGCAAACTTGTGCTGCAGGTAGATGACGGCTTCCTCGTTTTCCCAATCGGTCTGGATGACCATGCGCTCAATCGCGCGACCAACCACACGGAAGGCACCGGGCTCTTCCTGGACAATGCGGAAACGCTTCTCGCGCTGCAGACGGCGGCGCTCCCACTCCTCGTCGCGAAGATCGACTGGCTCATCAGAGACCGCCAGCTCGGCTCGCAGCTTAGCCACCTGCTCGCCCACGGCAAGCATCAGCGTATTGAGGCCGGCACCCGTCACGGCGGACACGGCAAAGAACATATGCCCGTCGTCGAGCGCCGCACGCTTAAGGTCGGCAATCTTGTCGGCCGTGCCCGGCGCATCGCACTTGTTAGCGACGACGATCTGCGGACGCTCCGAAAGCTCGGCGCCATACTGCTCGAGCTCACGGTTGATGATGCGGTAATCCTCAACCGGGTCGCGATCCTCAAAACCGCCCGTCATGTCGACGACATGCATAATTAGCGCCGTACGCTCGATGTGGCGCAGGAACTGGTGGCCCAGGCCACGGCCCTCGCTCGCGCCCTCGATCAAACCAGGAACGTCGGCAACGACGTAAGAATACTCACCGGCACGCACCATGCCGAGGTTCGGCACGAGCGTGGTAAACGGATCTGTCTCTTATACACATCTGCGAGCCCACGAGACGTA
>URWM01000241.1 GCA_900551655.1 uncultured Collinsella sp. | reverse complement strand
CATGCAGCAGGGGCTCTCAATGTTTTTATGTCCTGCTCATATCGTCTCTGCCGGCTGACGGGGGACACTTCTTCACTAGAAGATTCGGCGCAGGTCTCCGCGGTTGAGGGCTTCGTCGAAGAGGTGCTTGAATACCACGCTTCCGTGCAGGCCGTCGTGCTCGAACTCGTTGGTCACCCAGGCGTGCGAGTTGCCCACGCGGCTGAGCGTGTCGAGCTGCAGGCCCGAATCGACGTACATGTCGTCGAAATACACCGCGGCCTGGAGCGGCACCTCGTTGCGGGCCAGGCGCTGGGGGTCGTAGATCTTGTCCCAGCTGGTGTCTTCCATCAGCAGGTCCATGGCGGGCTTGAACGGCTTAAGCTCGGGCATCTGCTCGAACATCCACGGGAACATGGCCTCGCCGGTAAACATGAGCGGGCGCGCGAGCGTGTCGAACTCGGCGCGATGGGCCTTCTCCTCTGCCGCGGCCCAGCGAATGGGCATGGTGTCGCCGTCGGCGTAGATGAACTCCTGCAGCGTCCAGTACAGCGGATTCGTGCGCGTGTTGGTGCGCTCGAAGGCGCGCATCAAAAAGCTATCGGATACCGAGGCACCGCAACTCAGCGTACCGTCGCCGTCAACAAAAGCGTGATCGATAATCCAATGCATACGCTCAAAGCTTGGCTTCATGCCAAAGTCGCTGCCCATGAGCTGTAGGCGCTCGACCGTCATCGGCGAGCCGTCGGGCAGCACGGGCTTCTGCTCCTCAAGCGCATCGGCAAGAGCCGCCACGCGCTCGACGTCGGCGGGGTAGCGGTCGTAATACTGCTGCGTCTTGGCGGCCATGCGCGGGAAGGTGTGCGCGTAGACCTCGCTGGCGCTCGCCGGCACGTGGGGGATGCCGCCGCAGGTAAAGCTTGCCGTTACGCCCTCGGGGAAGAGCGACAGATAGCTCAACGTCAAAAAGCCGCCGTAGCTCTGCCCGAGTGTGGCCCAGGGCTTGCCTCCAAAGCCCACTAGGCGCAGGTACTCAAAATCGCGCACGATGGAGCTGGCGAGGTGGCGCTTGAGGAAGTCCGCCTGCGAGCGTGCGGCATCGGAGCCGGCCGCCGTCGCGCGCTCGCCCAGAGCCGCGATCGTACGCCCGTCTACGCAGTTGCTGCGTCCCGTGCCGCGCTGGTCGGGCAGTACGACGCGGAAATGCTTGACGGCCTCTTCGATCCAGCCATCGCTGGTGGGCGACAGCGGACGCGGGCTCTCGCCGCCGGGGCCGCCCTGCAAAAAGAGGAGGAGCGGCAAGTCATCGTTGATGCGGTCGGGTGCGCAAACCACGCGGTAGAAGAGCTTGATGCTCTCGGGTGCGCCGGCAATGGGTGCCGGCATGGCGCCACGGCGCATGGTGCTGCCAACGGCCAAAAGCATGGGCTCCAGGCCGCGCCAATCCAAGGGGACGTCGATGCTGTGGTCCTCGACATAGAGGCCGGGGACGTGGTACGAAGTGATGAGCGCCATGTGATGCTTCCGTTCGTTGCGGTGTTTCGGGTTGACCAATTCTACCGCCGTCGGCGAGGATGCGCATAAATCGGCTACCATGGTTGGCAAACATCTAAGAGAAAGGGCCGCCCATGTCGGTCGATATAGCCACGTATGTTCACGATCTTGCCGTTGCCGCCAAGGCAGCGTCGGCCTCGCTTGCCACGGCGAGCGACGAGCAGCGCCAGGAGGCCGTGTGCGCCATGGCCGCGGCGCTGCGCGATGGTGTCGACTCCATCGTCGCCGCCAACGAGCTCGATATGTCCGCCGCGCGCGATGCGGGCACTTCGGCCGGTCTGCTCGACCGTCTGCTTCTGACGCCTGAGCGCGTCGAGGGCATGGCCGCCGGTTTGGAGAAGCTCGCCGAGCTGCCCGATCCCGTCGGCCGCGTGCTCGACCACCGCGTGCTTGCGAGCGGTGTGGACCTGACCCGCGTGAGCGTGCCGTTGGGCCTGGTCGCCATGGTCTACGAGGCGCGCCCCAACGTGACGGCCGATGCCGCGGGCATCTGCATCCGCACCGGCAACGCCTGCATTCTGCGCGGCGGTTCGCTGGCCTATCACTCGTGCGCCATGATTTCCGAGTTGCTGGCCGATGCGCTCGAGGCCAAGGGTTTCCCGCGCGAGGCTATCTCGATGATCGAGTCCACCGACCGCGAGGCCACCGGCGAGCTCATGAAGCTCCGCGGCATCGTCGACGTGCTCATTCCGCGCGGCGGTGCGGGCCTGATCCAGCGCTGCGTGCGCGAGTCGCTTGTGCCGGTGATCGAGACGGGCACGGGCAACTGCCATATCTACGTGCATGAATCCGCCGACTTTGACAAGGCGCTCAACATTATCGTCAATGCCAAGACCCAGCGCGTGGGTGTGTGCAATGCCGCCGAGTCACTGCTGGTCGACCGTGCCGTTGCTGATCGCTTTCTGCCCGCAGTCGTTGCCGTGCTGCACGACCACGGCGTGCTGATTCACGGCGACGAGGCCGCGTGCGCCGCATGCGCCGACGCTGGGCTTGTCGAGGGCGACGACTATGTTGCCGCGACCGAGGAGGACTGGGGCCGTGAGTACCTGGCGCTCGAGATGAGCGTGAAGGTCGTGGCGAACGAGGACGAGGCCATCGCACACATCAACCGCTACGGCACCATGCACTCCGAGGCCATCGTTGCCGAGGACGAGGATGCCTGCGAGCGCTTCCTGGATGCGGTCGATGCCTCGGCTGTGTATGCCAACGCCAGCACGCGCTTCACTGACGGCGGCGAGTTTGGGCTGGGTGCCGAGATCGGCATCTCGACCCAAAAGCTCCACGCCCGCGGCCCCTTTGCCGCCGAGGCCCTCACCACCTACAAATACAAGCTCCGCGGCACTGGCCAGGTCCGCCCCTAAACCTACCAAAAAGGGACAGGTTTATTTTGGCAGGTTTTATCTGCGGTTTTGCCGGGCGACACGTTCGCCCGGCTTTTTTCTCCGCATGCCTTTTCTACCTTTCGGCTTGAACCGCGGCGATATACGATAGTGACACCGTGTCCTAGCACCGACTCACCTGGAGGTATTGCCATGTCCCAGACGCTTTCCGCCGGAATCACCCGCGACCGTGCGTTCGAACTGCTCAACGAGCACAACAAGGACCCGTTCCATATCACGCACGGCGAGACCGTCGAGGGCACCATGCGCTACTTTGCGCGCGAGTTCGACCCCGAAAACGAAGAGTTTTGGGGCATTGTCGGCCTGCTGCATGACCTGGATTGGGAGGAGCATGAGGATGATCCCATGAATCACACCATCTATGCCGCCAAGATTCTCGAGGGTGAGGGTGCGACTCCCGAGCTTATCCGCGCCATCCAGACGCACACGTCCGATTTCAACTCTTCGCTGCCCAAGCCCGAGCTGCAGATGGAGAAGACTGTCTCTTATACACATCTGACGCTGCCGACGAAGGCTTAGG
>URWM01000240.1 GCA_900551655.1 uncultured Collinsella sp. | reverse complement strand
AACATCATCTCTCTTGTCGCACGCGGCGCCGGCGTCTCATTCCTCATGCGCAAGCCGGCGGAATCGCTCGCCAGCGGAAAGGTAGCCCTGGTGCCGCTCGAGCCCGCGACGACCTCCGAGGTCAGGCTCTACCTCAAGCGAAACGCCGCGCACTCGCAGGCGGTCGTCTCGTTCATCGGCTTCCTCCCCTACCGTCAGCTCCTGCAGGGCGACCGTACGTCTTCCACCGCGGCACGACCGTCATAATCCCTGCTGCTCCACAACCGCAGACTTGTGTCCGCAAACACGCTGACAACGGCACAAAACACAAATATGCCTCGGGCGGCACGTCGCCGTCCGAGGCATATTTAGTTAAAGTGCGCAGACAGACTAGTCCACCGAGATGTTGAGCGCCTTACCGCCCTCGTCCTTCCTGGTACCGATCACCATAGCGGCAACAAGAGCCAGAACGAAAGCGACCACACCGGAGATGACAAGGCCGATAAAGCCCATGTCGATGCCGGCAGGGTTAATAAAGCTCGGAAAACCGAGCGGGCCGGAGGCACCGAAGGCATAGAGTTTGGCACCCATGAGGCCGGCGATGGCGCCGCCTACACCAGCGGAAATAAAGGTTGCCCACATAAGGCGCTTACGCGGCAGCAAGATGGCGTAAAGCGCAGGCTCGTTGACACCGAAAATCGAAGAGACGAGGGCGGGAATGTTGACGGCAGCATTTTCCTCGGAATCCTTGGTTCGGATGATCATGCCAAGCACAGCACCGGCGATGGCACAACCGCCTGCATACACGAGCGGATTAATGAGGTCATAGCCGTAGGTTGCGACATCGAGGAACCACAGCGGGATGATACCCCAGTGCAGGCCGAACATGACGAGCAGGCTCCAGAACGCGCCGATGACGAAGCCGGCGATGGCGGGCTGGAAGTTGATGAGCATCAAGATGATCTTGGCAACGATGTTGGAGAGGACCGTCATGACCGGACCGACCACAAGCAGGCCAAGGATACCGCAAATGAGGAGCGTCAGGATGTTGGAGAAGAACGAGCTCACAAGCGCGGGCAGCGCGTTAGAAAGGGCCTTGTGCACCTTGGAGGCAATCCAGACGATAAAGATCGCAGGCAGAATCGTCGATGAGTAATTCTGCATGATCAGCGGGATGCCAAAAATATCACCGTAGACATTGGACTCGAAGACCGTACCGGCGCCGAGCGTGTAGAGCGGATCTCCGCCCATAAGGGCAACGAGCGTCGGGTAGACGAGGATACCGCCGAGCGCCATTCCCATAACGGGCTTAAGTCCGAACTTCTTGGCCGACGTCCAGCCAATGATTAGCGGAAAGTAATAGAAGATCGAATCTCCGATTGCCGAGAGCGTCACATACGTATTGCTGTCCTTGGCAAGCCAACCGGCAACCGTGCAGAGCGCGAGCATCGACTTGATAAAGCCACCGGCCATAAGCACGCCAAGAACCGGTTGCAGAATCTCGGAGATGATGGCAAGCAGACGCGAGAATGGATCGCTCTTTTTGACGTCGTCGCCTTCATCGATATCGAGCGCGGGTTTGGAGTCGAACCCGCCAATCTGAACGAGGTCGTTGTAGACGGCCTCGACAGTGGCACCAATCACGACCTGATACTGTCCGCCGGCCTGGATGACGTCAACGACGCCCTTCGTCGCCTTAAGCTCATTGGTCTGGGCGAGCGATTCATCCTTGAGGTGGAAGCGGAGACGCGTAATGCAGTGGCTCACGTCTAACACATTGTCTCGACCACCGACCTTTGTGATGATTTCATCGCAAAGCTTCTGGTATTTCATGGAATTCTCCTTTTTCTGAGCGGGGTATAGCATCGATTTCATGCCTCCGTAGTCGACGTGGGAGGGCAAGGAACCCGCTTCCCCCTTTGAAATCCGCGGACGCACGTACGCCCGGGATGGGGAACGGCAGAGAAGATGGAAGATGCCGATCACATGGCAATGAGCCTCATTGGCCCATATCACGCAATCAGGCCTACAGACGCGAATCTGCTGCGCCGAGAAGTCTCGTCGTCTGGCAGAACTTGTCACACAGACGTTCCGGTTCGCCCTGGGGAATCTGAGTACGCTCGGTCTCAAAGGAGAGGCCGTACTCGCGTGCCGGAAGGAAATACTCGAAATAGCCGTTGGTGTAACCGCAAACTATTCCCTCGACCGGGCATTCGCGCTTCATGCGAATACCCAAGTCGCTGCCGAGCTCACTCGGGAACACAAAGAGATGCAGGCCGCCCAAACTGATGACGACACACTTAAGCGTGAGCGAAAAGTCGTCATGGGCAACGGTGTGATAGAACGTCTGAGGCTCGATGCGGTCGAGAACGACCTCGCGATCGAGCTTGATCTGGGAAATCGCCTCGGCAAGACCGGTCGAAACGCGCTCGACCTCGGGAATGCCGCGTCCCTGACGAAAATTGCGGTCGCTACAGTCGCCAGCAGCACCGACGACCATGGCCGGATAGTAACCAAGACTCTGAGCGAGCTTTTTGCCGGTAAGACCGGCGAGTTCGCTCGTGAGCTCCGTGCAATCGGGTCCGACGCAAGCGGAATGCACCGCCCAGTTCACAAAGCCCGCAAATGGCTTGCCTTCGGTATCGAAGAACGACACCACGATAACCTCATTGTCGGCGAGTTCACCTGGGATGATGCGGTTGTCGTAGAAACCGGTGATGACCTGCTTGCCCAAGCGACAAATCGCAGGCTGTGCGTTGGCGCGGCACTCCTCAAAGCATTGGCAAATGGTATCGAGGAACCAGCGGTAGTAGTTCTCGTCGAATTTTCCCGTCCACCAGCTGCGGTGGTAAGCGACGATTGAAGTATGGTCGTGCGTCGCCGAGAGCAGGACGCAATCACGGTCAATGCCGTAGCGCTCGGCGAGCATTGTCTTGACTTCCTCGGCCATGCTTTCCTCGAACTCGAGGACATCGGCATTAAAGAGAAACACTTCACGTTCGCCTTGCTGGAAGAGGATGGCGTTGGCGAAGACGTCGTCATGGACGCCTGTCGCAGGCTCCAGACGGTTGGGGAGGTTACGGTATCCGATTAGATAGATGTCGCCTTGCGGGGTAATCTTGCGGCGTGCATGTCCGATATTCATGCAAGTTCTCCTTTTTGTCGCGCCGCGTTCAAAGCGGCAAGGATGGTTTGGAGGAGGCGCTCATGGGAGCCGGCGGCAAAGCCGGAGTTCATGGCCTCATAGGTGATTTTCTCGTACGCATCGGGGGCCGGCAGGTACTTCTGTCCGCCGTTGACGAGCGTGGCAAAGAACACAGAGCCGGACCGAGCGGCACGCACAGTGGCGCCGAATGCACTCGAGACCTCGGGTTGTACGCCGACAAGCTCGACGTTTCCCAGCCGGAGTAGATAGACCCTCGTGCGCTGCTCGCCAGCGGCATGAAACTCCTGTCTCTTATACACATCTCCGAGCCCACGAGACGTAGAGGAATCTCG
>URWM01000239.1 GCA_900551655.1 uncultured Collinsella sp. | reverse complement strand
GGCAGCAGGTGTCGTGGCCCTCGAGGCCATGCGCCCGCTCCATGACCCCGCTTTCCACGCCGTCGAGGACGCCCTGGGCGAGATTGCGCCCATCCGTCGTGCATCGTTGCGCTTTGGCAAATATTCTTCGCGCTACAACGAAGTTCTTGCGGGACGTGCCACCAACATCTTCGACTGCCACATGGCCTCGGGCTCCCTCATGGACATCGGCGTCTACACCGTCGAGCCCATGGTCGAGATCTTCGGCATGCCCTCCGGTCTCACTAGCATGACCACGCTGCTCGACCCCTCAACGCAAGAGCTCACCCATGGCCCCATCGACGGTTGCGGCTCCATTCTCGCCAGCTATGGCGGAGGGCGTATCTCCGTCGAACTTGCGCATTCAAAGATCACCAACGACCTGCTGCCCTCGCAGATCGAAGGCGAGCGCGGCACCATCCAGATTGACCATCTGTCCACACCCCGCAACGTACGCATCGATTATCGCGGCGACGTCGTGCGCGGATCGGCGACCGAGGCGCCGCGCGAGCAAGGCGGCAACGGCCGCGCGCTCGACCTTCCCAAGTCAAGCAATACCATGGAATACGAGCTTGCCGACTTTATCACCGCTATCGACGGCGTTCATCACGTTAAAGATGAGATTTGGGAAACACGGGCCGGGCGCCATGAACTTGGCCACTATCGCGATGTCACGCTTGTCTCGTTGCGCATCATGGATGCCGTGCGCCAGCAGGCCGGCATTACCTTCCCGGCCGACGCAGGCAAGCAGGCATAGCAATGGGCTTCTTCGATACGTTCTTCTCCAGCGTCACCGGCGGCAGTCGAGAACCTCAAAAACCATCAAACGTCGAGCTCGAGCTGCGCCGTAGGCTTACCGTGCTCGCAAGCGACGAGGCCACTCAAGACACTCCCCTGCGCTATTTCTTGCGCTGGGCGGGGCAAGTCCAAGGCGTTGGTTTTCGCTTTACCAACACCAACCTCGCGCAGGCACGCGCACTCACCGGCTGGGTGCGTAACATGGAAGACGGCTCAGTCGAGATGGAGATACAGGGAGCTCCGGCAAACATCCTATCTCATCTCGAGGCGCTTCACGCCTCCTACGAGCGCATGGGAACGCGTTTTCGCCTCGTAGACGCCCAGGCCCGAGCCCCACTTGCCAATGAAGACGGTTTCATTCCTCGTTATTAGTATTGTGTGCTAAATACGGTATCATTTACCTACAACCGTTGATAGAAAAGAGGCGAGGCGCATGGCGGTGCAAAGAAGGAATACCAGGCAGCGAAAGCTGGTTCTTGACGCTGTGCGCCAAAGCTATAACCATCCCACCGCCGACGAAATCTACAACGCCGTACGCGAACAGGATGACAAGATCAGCCGCGGCACGGTCTACCGCAACCTCAATCTCTTAGCCGACGCAGGGGAGATTCTCTCTATTAAGACGCCGGGCGGCAGCCGCTTCGATCGCACCATCGAGCCGCACGCACATATCATCTGCACCTCGTGCAGCCGCGTCATCGACGTACCGCTCCCCTTCGATGCCCAGCTCGACGCCAAAGCGTCCGAGCAAATCGGCTGGCACGTCACGTCGCACTACACCATCTTCGAGGGTCTCTGCCCCGACTGCCGGTAGATGTTTGGAACATGCCTTAAAAATCCACCTTTCCGCACTTTGCAGCAAAAGGTAGATTTCTAGACATGTCCCAAATGTCTACTCAGCAAGTAGACGACGCAGTTCTTCTTCGACCGTGCGCACGTAGCGGACGCGGTCGTTGATGCCACGCATAGAGGGGTTGCAGCTCTCCATCAGATAGGGATGGCCCACGACGTTGAGCATGTCGCGATCGTTCTGATTGTCGCCAAACGCCATCATCTCATCGGGCGAAATTCCCAGGGCACGACCGTAATCGGCAAGCGCGGAACCCTTACCCGAATCAAAGCCGATAAAGTCCGTCCACTCGGTTCCCGACGTCATCACGTCGACACAGTCGCTAAAGTGGCGCTCGAAATACTCCAGCGCCGCCGGCTGCTCTGCCTCGGGCGTCTGGAAGGCAATCTTAATGACGTCCTCGTCGATGTCCTCGGGACGGTCGACCACCGCCACATCGCAGTGGACCTCATAACGCAGGTGTTCAACAAACGCGTCGTTGCCGCTCATGGTGTAGAGGCGCCCCTCACACGAAAGGGTCACGTCGGCATGGGGATACGCAACCACGGCATTCGCGATATCCATGGCCAGGCCACGCTCCATAGAACGCTTGACCACGGCACGCCCCTCGCTCATCACCAGGGCTCCGTTTTCGCATACATAGGCGAGCTCATCGGCCACCGGGGCAAACAGGTAGCGCAGACTCGCATATTGACGACCACTCGACGGCATAAACACGATACCGCGACGATGCAGCTCATCGATAAGCTCAAAGGCCTCGGAACGCGGCTCGCGCTCCCCCGGATGCAGCAACGTGCCGTCCAAATCGCATGCAATCAGCTTGATTCCCTCAAGACCCATATGCTTTCCCCCAAAGCCTCTTATCAACAGCAAGACGGACTTTGATTGGTCGCCCCTCAAAGCCCGTCTTGCGCATACGCGCGCTTAGCCGCGCGTCTTTTTTACGATGGTAAAGTCCGGAGCCATACTCACGACGACCTCCGCCGCACTCGACGCAAAGCGCCGGTCCGCATCGAGCTCGCGTGTGACCACCGAGAGCCGAACGCCCTCGATACCCCGGAGCATACGACCCAAAACCGGTTGCGCCGACGTATACATGCGCACGGTATGCTCGTCCGAGTCGCCTCGGAAAAGCGGCGCGTGCATATTGCCGATCTCCCAGCACGCATGCGCGAGCGCAATCGGATCCGTGCGGTCGACTTCGACCAAATAAACCTCGGCGCTGCGCAGGCGCACGACAACCGCCACGGGCACCATGCCCGAACGGTCGATGGCAAGCACGTCGCCATCGGCAAGACGATCGCCGTCGATAACGTCCAGCCGAACATCGACCGCACGCCCCAGCTCCGTCACGCCCACAAACGGGCGTGTACCAGCCTGGTCCCAATCGAGTAGCAGCTCGTCAACCTCAAAGATGCCACCCAGCTCCCGACGAAGCAGGAGTTCATAGGACGGGTCGTTGAGATTTCCGAGGCACGCCTTCGAAACCAGTTTTGTAGGCATAGCCTAGTCCTCGACCTCGACGAGCTCGATATCAAAGTTGAGGTCCTTGCCGGCAAGCTCGTGGTTGGCATCGAGCGTCACGGCCTCGGGCGTCACGTCAATGACGACGGCAGGGACAGGCATGCCGCTCGGCGTGGACAGGAAAAGCTTCATGCCCTTCTCGATCTGCTCGATGTTGGGAACCTGTTCGGCCGGGAAGGTCAGAACCATCTCGGGATTGTGCTCGCCGTAGGCATCGGCAGCAGGAATGTGCACGGTCTTCTTCTCGCCCACCTGCCTGTCTCTTATACACATCTCCGAGCCCACGA
>URWM01000238.1 GCA_900551655.1 uncultured Collinsella sp. | reverse complement strand
CCCTCGTCGGCGACCTTGTCGGCGAGCGCGGTCATCTTCTTGCCGGTCTCGTAGAGCGCCTTGCCGTCCTCGAGATAGCCCTCCTGGTCGAAATGCATGATCTCGATCTTCTCGGTTTCCTTCATTTGTCTCTCCTTTCTGGGGTTGTTTCCACATCCCCCATGCCAACGGGCATCAAAACCCGCTTACATTCCGTAACACTCAGCCGCTTTGGCCTTAAGCGCATTGACTGACTCTTCGTAGCCCTCTGCCTTGACCTCCATTTGCTTGGAGACGGCATCGAGATACGGGTGCACGTCCCATGACTTCAGACGTTCGGCGATCATTGCCGCAATCGTCTGGAAGAACACGAGATTGGGAATTGCGCTGAGCAGCGGAGCCACCTGAGGCACCACAACCTCGTGAGCCCCACCCTTGGGATGGGCCGTGAGCAGCACCGTTTTTGTCGTAACGTTCGATAGCGCATCGGCGATATTCGCAAGACGCTCCGACCCCTGCGGATCGTCGACGATAAACACCAGATAGCCCGGAACGATCTGCATCTCGGGACCGTGGACGAACTCCTCGCCTTCGTGATGCATGGCAGGAATCTTGATGGTCTCGCTCAGCTTGAGGGCCGCCTCTTCGGCAACGCCATAGTTGGGGCCGTTGCCGACGACCATGGCGGGCGTGTGCTCAGAAAGCTCGAGCATGTGGTCTTGAACATATGCCTCGGCTGTCTCGCACATGGTGGCGTTGGCTCGAATGGCCTCGCGCAGGTCGTCAAGACGTTGGGCAACGCCCTCGACATCAATCGTTCCGCGCGCTTGACCGCCGTAGATGCCAAAGAGCACCAGGTACTCGACGAGGACCTCGACGCCCAAGGTCACAAAGTCCACTGACTCGACGCCCACGCCGTAGTCAAGAACGATGTCAGCGTGCTCCTTGATGGGTGCCTCGACGTTTGCCGTGAGCGCAACTGCAGCCATATCGTGTGCGCGCATGTAATCGAGCGCCGCAATCGTATTGGTCGAATAGCCACTCTGCGAGACGGCGATGTTGAGCGCATGCTGCGGATAGGTGTGCTCAAAATCGACGAAGGCCTCAGGCGTCACAACGGACACCTGCATCTGCAGCGCATCTTGCAGGTAATCGCGGGCGCAATCGGCGGCATGGCGCGACGAACCCGAAGCAACGATGCGCAGCGCGTCAAAAGAACCGGACTGGAAAATATCAACGAGCTGCGCTACCAGCTCAGACGAACGCTCGAGGTTCTCCCCCATATGCACATGGGCAAGCTGAACGTAATCGAGCATCTTCATCGTCTCACCTCGTTACAAATCATTAGTATTTGATACCAATCACAGTTACAGGTTACGGCTTTTTGATACCTCTTTGTCGATTAATTTATCCCCTTCGGCGAACGGTCGATTTTGAGCCCTGTAAGGTTGTATATACAGCTGACCCAACAATCTAAACTGGTTAGTTTCCCAGCCGTTATTTACAAAACACCAGCTAGTACGTATAGGTGTAGCCGCCCGCATCACCACGGTTAAACGACTTGACGTACTCGATCGCTTGGCCGCTCGCATCGAAGCTTACGCACTCCAGCGTCAAGGCAAGATCGCCCTGCTCCAGTCCAAGCAGGCCGGCATCTCGCGCGCCCAGCGCTTCGATATCGAGCTTTTCCTGTGCCATGACTGGCCTTCGGCCCAGCATCTCATAGGTCTCGTACAAACTGAAGACCGACACGTCAATATCTTCGATGGTTGGGAACAGCAGGCAGGGAATCAGCGCCGTCTCAATCGATACGGGGCTACCGTTTATGCAGTTCAGGCGTCGAACGGAATAGAGCAGGTCGTCCTCGGCGATGCCAAACAGGTCGGCGTAATATGGCCCCGCATAACGCTTGGAACGCGCGAGAATACGGACGGACGGCTCGCCGCCCGAAGCACGGACCGATTCACGGAAACCGACCGTGCGTTCAAAAAAAGCAGGTACTTTCTGCGCCACAAAGGCACCTTTTCCCCGAACACGGCGAATCTGCCCGCGCCGAACCAGCTCATCGACAGCGCTTCGGATGGTCAAGCGTGTCGTACCAAATTCCTCGGCGAGGTCTTTTTCGGACGGAATCATGGAACCCGTGGGATATATACCGCGCTCGATACGCTCCTCGATGCGGCGTCGAATGCGCATATAAACCGGGGTGGCATCTACTGTTTCAGCCATTGTTCACCTGCCACGCTCCTCATGCCGTTCTTTTCGCCGTTATCGGCAAAGCGGAACTTTGTGGGCAAAATCACCGATTTACAATGCTCCACAAAACGCATGTCCTTATCAAATTCGATCGTGCTCTCATAGAACACCGGCGTTCCCTCTTCTTGCTGGAGCAGCTCGGCCTCTTCGGCGTTCAAGCGCGAGATGGAGATATGCTCACGTCCATGCTCAACACGCACGCCACCTTCTTTGAGCAAGACATCGTAAAGGCTCTCGCACTCAAAATCGTGCTCGGGAAGCGCGGGGCACAGGGACAGGTTAACGTGAGCGGTCTCGATTGACGCCGGCTCGCCCTCGATAAGTCGAACGCGCTGCATGCGGAGCAAGGGAGCGCCTACAGCCACCCCAAGCTTGTCGGCAAGCGCCTCATCCGCCTCGATGGTCCCGGTGGAAACCAGACGAGAAGAGGGGTGCAGGCCGGCAGTCCGCACAGCATCGGAAAAGTTATACGTTTCCTGGAAGATGTTCAGCGGCTTGGGAGGACAAACATACGTGCCCGATCCGCGACGGCTCTCGAGCGTTCCACACGAGATAAGCCGCGTGATACCGGCACGCAACGCCGTACGCGAAACGCCAATCTCTTCGCACAGCACGCGCTCAGCCGGCAGGCGATCGCCGCCGGCAAGCTGGTGGTGCTGGATATACCAAAGAATTCCCTCAACAGCACGATCTTTGGGGGGAATTGCATAAGATTCGCCTGCCATTGCACAGACTCCTCATTCAGACACGTATGCCGCCAAAATTAGGCCAGCCCTCCCATGGCATCAAATTCGGCCTTGATCTTCTCGGCGACATTCCGATACGACTTATATAGGCTTGAATCGCGTTTGACTTCGTCGGTCATAACAGGAATCTCTAATTTGGAAACCTCGTCTTTTCCCGTCTGAACCGCCACAACAACGCCCATACCAAGACACATATTACGCTTGGCAGCGTTTATTTTCGCCGCCTTGGCAGGATTTGCCAGGATACGCTGGGCAAATTCCTGTTTTGAGACCACTTCCTCGGCCTCCGGATTGCCCACCTCGGCTACTTCGCACTGCAACACGTCCGCATAGTCAAAAATCTTCGGCTCGCCACCGCGTTGATGCACAGCCCACTTGCGGCGCGTGGCATCCTGGTAGATAGCCGGCAAAAATGTAAACCGCGGCGGGTCCAAAATCGTATCCGTGATGGTAAACACATCGGGATCAAAGGCATCCTGCGGGTTTTTCTTCTTGAACAGCCCCATATCTGTCTCTTATACACATCTCCGAGCCCACGAGACGTAGAGGAATCTC
>URWM01000237.1 GCA_900551655.1 uncultured Collinsella sp. | reverse complement strand
GCCTTCGTCGGCAGCGTCAGATGTGTATAAGAGACAGGACCAGGATGGGCACCAGCACGGTGGCGCCGAACATGGCGAACAGGTGCTGCAGACCGAGCAGGAACATGCGCGGGCGGCCGAGCGACGATGCATCGTAGATGGCATCGGTGACGGCGGGCGTCGAGGATTGGGACATGGATGTCCTTTCGAATGGAAGGGCGATCGGGCATATCGGATAACCTGCCCGAACGATACGATCCGAAACATTGTACGCGATACGCCATGTCTCGCACGCGCCGTCACCTGCGAACGTTACCGCTATTTCCAAACGCGCTCGGCAATGCGCTTGACCAGCGCGATCTTTGCCCATTGCTCGTCCTCGGTCAGCTTGTTGCCAATCTCGCAGCTGGCAAAGCCGCACTGGGGCGACAGGTACAGGTTCTCGAGCGGCACGTACTTTGCGGCTTCGCGGATGCGCTCGACGATAACATCCTCGTCCTCAAGCTCAGCGACCTTGGTGGTTACCAAGCCCAGCACGACCTTCTTACCCGGGGCAACATACTTCAGTGGCTCAAAACCACCGGCGCGCGGCGTATCGAACTCCAGATAGAACGCATCGACGTCCTCATGCGCAAACAGGTACGGCGCGATGGGGTCGTAGCCGCCCTCGAAGGCATAGGTAGAGTGGTAGTTGCCACGGCACACGTGCGTGTTAATGACAAGGTCATCGGGCTTGCCCTTGATGGCGGCGTTGTTGAGCGCCACGCCCAGCTCGCTTACCTTTTGCAGATCGACCGGGCTCATGCCGGTCTTGGACACAAAGTCGGTATCGCAGTAGATGCCCCAGGTGCAGTCATCAAACTGGATGTTGCGGCAGCCCGCTGCGTACAAGTCGGCGATCACCGTGCGATAAGCGGTTGCAATGGCATCGGCAAGCTCCTCATCGGTCTTATAGACAGCGCGCAGGCTCTCCTGCTGGCCATCGCAGCGATCGAGCGTGACCTCAGAGAACGTCTGGATCGGTGCCGGGATGGTCTGGCGTGCAACGTGGCCCTCGCCCTCAAGTGCCTTGACAAACTTAAAGTGCTCGACAAAGGGGTGGTTCTCGCCGCTGATGGGGCCGGTCACCACGGCGGTATCGGCCGTGGTCTCCTCGTCGTGGAACATATAGCCCGTACGCGAGGTACGGCGCTCAATGCCATTGAGGCCCCACATAAAGTCGAGGTGCCAGTAGCTGCGGCGGAACTCGCCATCGGTAATCACCTGCAGGCCAGCGGCCTTTTGCTTGTCCACCAAGTCGCGAATGGCCTCATCCTCGACGGCCTTAAGGCCGTCGTCATCGAGCGTACCCGCGGCATAGGCGGCACGGGCGTCCTTTACGGCCTGCGGACGAAGAAAACTGCCGACGATATCGGCGCGAAACGGCGCGTTCAGCGTGGTTAAAACACTCATAGATGTCTCCCTTGCAATTGATTGCTTTATCGAGAGAGAGTATGAGCGCTCTTACCGGCATCGCAAAATATGCGTTTGTATTGGTTTGATATAGGAAACTTCTATATGCACGCCAACGGACCGCCGAGCCAAACTATCCCATATCCACCAGTGCAAATAGCCATTTTCGTGCCCATATGGCACTAGCAGCTCTGCCCTATCGCGCATACGCTTAGTGGTGACCGCCAAGGCCACGCGAGAGATTGGAGCGACCATGACCACGTTTACGACCCCCACGCGCCACACCGATCGTGCTGCAGGGCTTCATTACGCCGAGACCCCCGTGCGCCAGCGCGCCGTTCTCACCTGTGGCAGCTGGCGCCGCGTGACCCGCCGCATCGTCTGCGGCCTGACCTGCGCACTTACCGTGAGCTCGCTGCTCATGCCGAGCATCTCGTTTGCGGCAGAGTGGGTCGAGGTCGACGGCAACACCTATACCGCCGGCGCCACAGCTGGCGACGGCAGCACGTGGGCCTGGGACGGCGCCGACAACATGACACTCAATGGTTATAACGGCGGAGGCATCGCTGCCTACGGCAAGCTCAACGTGAGCTACGAGGGCAACAATACGGTTGCCAATGACGAAGGCGACGGCATTTCCGTTGTGGACGGTGCCAATGAGGGCGCCGAGCTCAACATCTCCGGAACGGGCACCCTGACGGCAACAGCAGAAGGCAACGCCTTGTATTCCGAGGGCGATATGACGATCAGCGGAACAGGAACTGTCACCGCCAAGGGCGCGGGCGCCGAGGGCATCCTTGCCGACGGCGACATAACCATAACCGGTGGCGGCACCGTCGACGCACGCTCCGAGCAGGACTGCGGCATCGTCGCCGAAGAAACCCTCACGGTATCCAACAGCACGCTAACCGCCCAGGGATTCGGCAGCGGCATATATGCCTTCGATGGCCTGACCATTGATGCGGCGACCGTACGAGCGTATGCATACCCAGCGCGCGAAGACAGCCCCACCGCCATCTTCACCGACGAAGGCGACATCACCATTAAAAACGGCTCATTCGTTCACGCCTATGCCGAGGGTGAAAACGCCTCAGGAATCTACTCGTACAATTACGACACCGGCAGCCCCGGCGGGCGCATCTTTATCAGCGACTCGACCGTCGAGGCCATTGCCCACTACATCAACCACGATGGAGGCAACCAGCCCCTACCGCCCATCGGCAATGGCGATATTGTCGTAGTTGACCCAGACGTGAACGCTCGTACGTATGGCATCTTCGCTCTCACCGAGGATGGCCTAACGCCCGCGACCATCTCCATCACACGCAGCCGCGTAACAGCAGAGGGCGACACCGCCGCCATCTTAGCCGTGGTGAATAGTGCAGACGGCAGCATTGCCGGAACGATCAATATCGTCGATAGCATTATCGAAACACCCAATGGTGGACGCATTTGCGACGTGCGCTTCGTTGACACCGAACCCGCCGATGCCCCCTACCAGCGTGGACAGACCATCGGCACCGCCAGCGACGTGATTACAGACCTGTACAGCGACGCCATCGCCAAGCGCGCCGTCATCGTTCCGGTGGATACGCCCCCGGCAAAGCCCGAGTCGAAGCCTAAGGTAACGACCGCCGCCGCGACCATCAAGCATGTCGACACCAAGGGCACGCTCGCGGCCACGGGTGACGCTTCCGCTATGGGCGCCGTCGCCGCTGCCATTACGGGCATGGCAGCCGTCGTCGCTGGCATCTTTACCAGTCGCAAGCGCTCGTAACTCCAAGCCTCGTGACGCTCGATCAATTCGGGCGCGCACCGTCCCATGGTAAGCGGCCGCCGGACCTCCCACCGGCGGCCGCGCCTCGTTTGAACGACCCCGATTCAATTATTCGTCCAAAACAGGCGCACCCGCCCAGTCGCCTACAGCAATACAAACTGTTTCAGCGCGGCGCGACTCGTTATGCCCAGCTTGGCGTAGGTGTTCGACAGACGATTCTTAACCGTGCCACGCGAGATACCCATGTGAGCGGCAATCTCATCGTTGGTCCAGCCGCGACAGGCCAGCATAGCGACTGTCTCTTATACACATCTCCGAGCCCACGAGACGTAGA
>URWM01000236.1 GCA_900551655.1 uncultured Collinsella sp. | reverse complement strand
TACGAGATTCCTCTACGTCTCGTGGGCTCGGAGATGTGTATAAGAGACAGCATGCCCATCGCTCACGACGCAGCGGCGGGCGCGGATTCGGGCATTGCAATCAAGAACACGCTCTCGGCCGACGATTTTCGTCGCATGATGAACCAGATGAAGGGCGGAGCGCCGACTAAATCCACGCAAGCTGCGACCCCCGCTTCACCCATGCCAGCACCGACCGTGCCGGCCGAGCAGAATACGGATGGAGCCCCGCTCGCCGCGAACTCAAAATTTACCTTTGAGAACTTT
The DNA here is from genome assembly GCA_900551655.1 of uncultured Collinsella sp. Taxonomy (GTDB): domain Bacteria; phylum Actinomycetota; class Coriobacteriia; order Coriobacteriales; family Coriobacteriaceae; genus Collinsella. The sequence goes on along the minus strand of URWM01000236.1, from coordinate 3,271 downwards.
GTCTACGGCCCCGAGAACAGCCATGCCTATCGCTCGGCACTCAAGTTCGCCGCCCTCGCGGACGAGCGCGGCACATGCACATCACTGTTTATCTACGGCAAATCGGGCCTGGGCAAGACGCACCTGCTGCTTGCCATCAAAAACGAGCTCGCCGAGAAGTCACCCGAGATCAAGGTCAAGTATGCCAACTCCCAGGCATATCTGGACGACCTGATGACCGAGTTCGACCGCCAAAAGAAGAGCAACGCCCCCATCATGCAGGCGTACCACGGCGTGGACGTGCTCATCATCGATGACATCCAAAACATCATCGGCAAGCGCGCGAGCGTGGACTACTTTTTCCAGCTCATGGACGAGTTCATCCGCAACAACAAGAAGGTCGTCATCGCGGCAGACCGCGCCCCCAAGGACCTAAGCATGGACGAGCGTCTGACCAGCCGCTTCAACGCCGGAATGCTCTGCCTGGTCGCAGAGCCCAGCTACGAGATGAAATACAAAATCTTGCAGCGCTATTACGAGAACACCATCGTCGCCGCTCCCGAGGCGGGCGACGACTCACTGCTGGCGGCCTATGGGGGCGACGGCGGGCACCTGACCGACGAGCACTTTAAACACATGGCCGAGGTCTCGGGCACCAACATCCGCGAACTCGAGAGCTTTTGCGAGCGCTGCGCCGGCGAGGCGGGCGACCGCGAGCGCGAGGGCGGAGAGCTCACCTTTGACGATATCGACGCCATCGCCAGCCAGTACTTCGACACATCGGCCAAAAAGATCAACGTCCAGACGGTTCAGTCCGTCATCGAAGAGCAGTACGGCGTGACGCACGAGGAGCTCATCGGCCCGCGTCGCAACGCCAATATCGCCAAAGCACGCCATATCGCCATCTATCTGGCCATCGAGATGTGCGAGATGACGACCACGGCGGTGGGCGCCGAATTTGGCAACCGCAACCACTCGACCGTCAGCACGAGCTACAAAAAGGTCCAGAAGATGATCCAGGAAGACCGCACCGTCACCGAAGACCTCAAGTCGCTGCGCGATAAAATTACACTGCGCTCGTAGGGAAATAGAGACACCTGTTGAAAACTTGTCGAAACGGCGGTTATAAGATGTCAAAAACTCGAGCCGCGGTGATGAAAAGTTTTGCGCAGGTTTTGAACGTGGAAAACATACCCGGTTGCACACAGGTTCCTGTCGATTCTCTTTTTAGGGCTGACCTGCACTTTTAGGAGTAATCAACAGTTTCGTCAGTACTATTACTATTATTAAGATATTTATATCTATAGAAAGGTATTAAAAGATGAAGTTCACCGTCAGCCAGAGCTCGCTTACACAAGCCATCGGCGTCGTTATGAAGGGTGTCGCTTCGGCATCCACCCTCCCCATCCTGTCGGGCGTGCTCGTTAAGGCCCAAGACGGCATCTTGGAATTCCAGACCTCTAACTACACCATCTCGATCCGTCATCGCATCGCGGCGCATGTCGGAGAAGAGGGCGAGATGGTTATCCCCTGTAAGATGCTCTCCAATATCACCAAGACCCTCCCCGATGCCCCGGTCACCTTTGAGCTGTCCGAGCGTCAGGTTTTGATTGGCTGCGAGAAGAGCTCCTTCCGCCTCAACACGCTCGATGCCAACGACTTCCCCGAGTTCCCGGCATACGCCATCGAGAGCGCCGTCGAGCTGCCGACCGATATCCTGTCCGAAATGGTAAGCCGCGTATGGCGCGTAACCTCGACTGACAAGGCCCGCCCCATCCTGGGTGGCGTGCACATGAAGGTCGAGAACAACACTGTGCGCCTGGTGGCGACCGACTCCTTCCGCCTGGCCGTGTGCGATACACAGGTCGAGACCTCGACCCTCGAAGGTTCCTTTGAGCTCAACGTGCCTGCCGACGCCTTCAACGACGCGCTGAGCATCATGGCCAGCCAGGCGACCATCATGATCGGGGCTACCGACACCCAGGTCGTCTTCGAGGCCGGCAACACCACCTACGTGTCGCGCCGCATCGAGGGCGTGTACCCCAACTACAAGCAGCTCATCCCCGATTCGTGCGTGACGAGCGTCAAGATTGACGTAGCCGCCTTTAACGCTGCCCTTAAACGTGTGGCCGTTATCGCGAGCGCCAACCCCGCTGTCAAGTTTGAGATTGACGTCGAGAACGGCCAGATGGGCCTGTCCTCCATTTCCAACGACCAGGATCTGGCGCAGGAGACAATCGATGTCGAGGCCGAGGGCGAGTCGGGCACCATCGCCTTCAACTATCACTACATCTTTGGCTGCCTCAATGCCCTATCCAAGGAGAAGGAGATCACGCTGGAGCTCAAGAGCTATTCGCAGGCTGGCATCTTCAAGTCCTACGACAAGATCAACTACCTGTACCTGGTCATGCCGGTCCGCATCTAGCGCTGCGCTATGACCATGTTCGCCCGCGATCTTTCCGTCGCGCACTACCGCAGCTTCGATAGCTATCGTCTTGCCCTGGACGAGGGCGTGACGATACTTGCGGGACCCAACGCGGCGGGAAAGACCAATCTCATAGAGGCGCTGCAGCTGCTGACGAGCGGCGCCTCGTTTAGGCATCCGACCGCAGCCGAGCTCGTCCATGATGGCGTGGGCTCGTGCAAGGTCGAGCTGAGGCTCGAGGGCGACGGCCGCGTGCTTGATATGGGATTGAGCGCGGAGGACGGTAAACGCTCGTTTAGCCGCAACGGCAAGAGATGCTCTGCCGCCGGTGTGCGCGGGGTTCTGCCGAGCGTGCTGTTTTGCCCCGACCATCTGGACATGGTTAAGCGGGGCGCCAGTGTGCGCCGCGCCGCCCTCGATGACTTTGGCATGCAACTGAGCGCACGCTATGCCGATCTTGCGAGCACCTATGGGCGCTGCGTGACCCAGCGCAATGCCCTGCTCAAGGAGACCTGGTGCTGCCGCGAGATGCTCGGCGCCTGGAACGAATCTATCGCCCGCGCCGGTTCGGCCCTGCTCGTGCATCGTCTGGCCCTGCTCGACCGGCTGTCGGGCCATATGAGCGACGCCTATGGCCGCGTGGCATCCGGCGAGCCCGCCGGCGTGTCCTATGTGTCCACGCTTGGCGACCTGCCTCGCACCGTGGATCGCGACGAGCTCAGGGGCTGGGCGTATGAACACATGCTCTCGGCGCTCGATGAGCGCGCCGACGAGGAGATCCGCCGCGGCGTGACGCTCGTGGGTCCGCATCGCGACGAGATCGAGTTTTCCGTCGCCTGTCTCTTATACACATCTGACGCTGCCGAC
>URWM01000235.1 GCA_900551655.1 uncultured Collinsella sp. | reverse complement strand
GCGTCAGATGTGTATAAGAGACAGGACACAAAGGGTTCGTCAGCATAAGGCCCATCCAGATAGAGGCGTTTTGCAATCTCTGCCTGGCCAGCACCCAGCTCGCCCTCCAACATGAGGGGCACGCCGCGGGCATAGCTTTCGCAGACGGGGCCAGCGACCGCAGCGGCACCCTCGACAATGCCGTACGCGCTTGCCTCGTAGCGCGCCTCGACCTCATCTGCGTTAAGCCACTCAATACCCGCATGTGCCGCCACACCGTGCACCTCGCGGACCACGACCACCCAAAGCGCGCCGTATTCCTTGGCGACCGGACGCACCGTGAGGCTCAAGCGCCCTCCCGCATGCCCCATCACCAGGCGCGTGCCATTGTCCACGCGCCCCAGGCGCTCGGCGACAAATGCCGCGACATCTTGCTCGAGCGCGACATCATCCATGGTCGAAATCGTCACGTGTCCATGCTCATCGATTGCCAACGCCGAGGCCCCGGCAGCAGCCAAGGCCTCGATCAAGATTTGTAGCTTGGCATTGCTATCCATGTTTTGCCCCTGTCCGCGGCGACGTGCAACCGCCGACGGTCACACGACCGAGTGTTTCAAAATTGAACGATATTGCTCACCAAACACTATAGGGCAGAAGCCACCGTCCTGCGAGTATATGAGTTGCCCCGCATCGCCATCCTGGCGGGGCGATAAGAGCTCTTCGGGACTTATAAACCTGCGGACAAGCCATACCCGCAAGAGCTCCTATCGCTCCACCGTGAGAATGCGCTCGCCAGCACGCAGCACGCAGCACGCAAATAAGCTACTTCTCTACCAGATTCCCAGCACGTGTTGCATTCCCAAACTCATGCACGCAATGCCAATCCAGCAGCAAAAGCCCAATGCGATGGGCTTGCCGCCCTTTTTGACCAGCTCGACGATATCGGTATTAAAACCAATAGCCGCCATGGCCATCACGATAAAGAACTTTGACAGCTCCTTGATGGGCGCCGTGATGGACACAGGAAGCTGAAACACCGTGGTGATCACGCTCGCCAGCACAAAGAACAGCACAAACATGGGAAACGCGCGTTTGAGGGAGAACGTGCTTTTGGCGTCGCCGCCGGCCTTGCGTGCCAGATGCATCTGCCAGCAAGCAAGCGCCAGCGTGATGGGAATGATGGCCAGCGTCCTGGTGAGCTTGACCACTGTGGCGCTCTCGAGCACATTGGCGCCGGGATGCATACTGTCCCAGGCGCTCGCCGCAGCCGTTACCGACGAGGTGTCGTTGATGGCGGTGCCGGCAAACAGGCCAAAGCCCTCGTTGGTCAGCCCGAGCATGCCGCCGAGCGTCGGAAACACGAGCGCCGCGATAACGTTAAACAGGAAGATGACCGAAATAGCCTGGGCAATCTCGCGATCGTCGGCATCGATGACGGGCGCGGTCGCGGCGATGGCGGAACCGCCGCAAATCGACGAACCCACACCCACAAGCGTCGCGATTTTGCCCGGCACGTTCATAACGCGGCAGAGCACGAAGGCGATGACAAGCGAGGTCGAGATCGTCGCCACGATAATCGGCAACGACTGAGCGCCTTTGGACAGAATCTGCGAGAGGTTCATGCCAAAGCCAAGCAGGATAACCGCGTATTGCAAGACTTTTTTGGACGTATAGGTGACGCCGGCGGCGAGCTGTTCGCGACGATTCTTGGGAAAGACGAGTGCCAGGACCATGCCAAAGAGGATGGCAAATACCGGCCCGCCGACCACCTCAATCTGTTTGCCGAGCAACGTCGCGGGGATAGCGATGATCAGGCAGAACAAGACGCCTTTCCAGCGCTCGCGTACGATATTTGCCAGTTGCATATGGGACTCCTTCTTTCTATTTCACGTTTGCGACGGCTTATGATACGGCAACATTGAGCGCAGCCTTGCGCAAACACAGACTAAGATGCCGCAATAGTTCTCAGGCAACAGCCGAATTACCCACCGCGGAGAGCTGATTCGCGGCATAATTAACAACTGACATATGAGTTTGATAGAACAGTTGCGAGGCGCTATGGAAGAATCGATGCACGTCGGCGAGCAGGAAACGAGCCTACAGGACCAGTCCTACCACACCATTCGACGCAAAATCGTCTACCTGGACTACAAGCCGGGCGAAAAGCTGGGCGTCAAGCAGCTTTGCGACGACCTGGATATGGGGCGCACCCCTGTGCGCGAGGCGCTGGTGCGTCTGGCGCAAGAGGGCCTGGTGCGTACCGTGCCCCAAAGCGGCACCTATGTCTCGCCCATCAACCTCACTCTTGCCGAGAGCGCCTGCTACATTCGCGAGCACCTGGAAAAGCAGGTGATTGTGGAGTGCTGTGCCCGTGCCACCTCGGCAGGCATCGAGCAGCTCGACCGAGCCATCGCGCTGCAGGAAAAAACCATGGCCGAGGAGGACCGCATCGGCTTCTTTTTAAGCGACAACCTCATGCACCGCATGATCTTTAGCATCGCGTGCCGCAGCACTGTGTGGTCGTGGCTCGAAGAGACCAATGCCGACCTGGAGCGCTTCCGCTGGCTGCGCGCCGCCACGCAGGTTCTCGACAATCAGGACATCGTGAACGAGCACAAGCAGATTCGCCGCGCTATCGCCGGTCGCGACCCCATCGAAGCGAGCTTTTTGGTCAGCAAGCACCTGCATATGATGTTCCGCAACCAGACCGAGGTTCTGGACCAGTTCCCCGAGTACTTCGAGACCAGCAAGCTCCGCTAACCTGCCAAAACCACCACAAAGGGGACAGGCACCTTTGTGGTGGTTTCTCCGCACAAAAAGGCCCGGCTCCGTCTAATGCGGAGCCGGGCCTTGGCTGTTAGAACGACGGAACCAACTACTCGACGGTGACGCTCTTGGCCAGGTTGCGGGGCTGGTCGACGTCGCAGCCGCGCAGGATGGCAACCTCGCGGGCGAGCAGCTGCAGCGGGACGCTCGCCGTGATGGGGCTGAACACGTCGCGGACGGCCGGCACGCGGATGATACAGTCGGCGATCTTGTTGATCTCCTCGTCGCCCTCGGTGGCAACGACGATGACCTTGGCACCGCGCGCCTTGCACTCCATAAGGTTCGACACGGTCTTGTCGTAGGTAGCGCTCTTGGTGGCCACGGCGATAACGGGGAAGCCCGGATCGATCAGCGCGATGGGGCCGTGCTTCATCTCGCCGGCAGCATACGCCTCGGCGTGCAGGTAGCTGACCTCTTTGAGCTTGAGTGCGCCCTCGTAGGAGATGGCGGCGCCCATACCGCGGCCCACGAACAGCGCCGACTGCGCGTCCTTGCACAGCAGGGCGGCCTCGTGCACGGCCTCGGTCTGCGTGTCCAAAATCCACTGGATCTGCTCGGCCGTATCGGAAAGCTCGCGGAACAGCATGCGCGCCTGCTTGGTGGTCAGACGGTACTTGACCTGCGCCAGCAGCAGAGCCAGCAGCGTCAGGCTCACAACCTGGCCGATGAAGCTCTTGGTCGAGGCGACAGCGATCTCCTTGTTGGCCTTGGTATAGATGCTGTCTCTTATACACATCTGACGCTGCCGACGAAGGC
>URWM01000234.1 GCA_900551655.1 uncultured Collinsella sp. | reverse complement strand
CGGCGCGGATGGCGCCGCGTTGCGCAAGGCGCTCGGCGCCATCGGCTATGCCCCCGAGGATTTTTGCGTGCTGGCAAGCGTCGCCGGCGCGGGCGACGGAGCGGTCGCGGCGGGCGAGGCCCTGACGTGCGACCTGTTCCGCGAGGCGCTGGAGACCTTGGACCCCGAGGCGGTGCTGCTGCTGGACAACAGTGCGGCCGATGTCATGCGCGAGACCTATGCCGATATGCTTGTGGCGATTGATGACTTTGACACCGCCATGCTCAAGCCCGGCCTGGTCGCCCATGTGCAGGGGCGCCGCGTGCTGGCGCTCGACGGTTTTGAGGCGGCGCTCACCGACAAGGCCGCCAAGCAGCGCATGTGGGCCTACATTAAGCAGCTGACCCCGGCGGCTGCACCGCTGTAGCGAGGCTGGCGGCAGCCCCTACATCACGGCGCGCAGCTCAAACCGGTCGCCGTTAATGCGGAACTGGCAGTTGCCGTTCATACGCTCGACGGCAAGTTTAATGCTCTTGGTGCCAAAACCGTGCCCAGTGTGCTGAGCCACGGGCACGCCGTCGACCATGTGCGGCGCACGGCCAAACGTGTTGGAAACCAGCAATAGAAGCTGACCGTCTTCGTAGCGAAGGTCCAGGTCGACAAACCGCTTGCCTTCGGGGGCGGCGCTCGCCGCGGCGATGGCATTGTCCAGGGCGTTCGATACCACACTGAATAGATCGACATCGCCCACGTGGACGGTTTCGGGCACGGCGGCGCGCAGGTCGGCGGTGATGCCGTGCGTGTTGATGTCCGCGGAAAGCGACGAGAGCGCAATGTTGACCGTTTCGTTGGCGCAGTAGCGGCGCACGGCGGTGCGGTCGTTGGTCTTGCAGAGCGCGTCGATGCGCTCGAGTGCCTCATCGGTGTGACCCTCTTCGATCAGGGCCGCTAGACCGCGCAGGTAGTGGCGCATGTCGTGACGGAGAACCGAGAGCTCGCGTCCGGACTGGCGCCAGGCTTCGAGCTCTTTGATGGCCGCGTTGTCGCGGGTCGCGAGCATCCAGCGCTCGCGCTCGGCGATTTCCTTTGCCTCGTATTCGCGCAGGTACACGGCAAGAAACATAAGGTAGAAGGCGCAGAGGGCGAACGCCAAAAACTCAACCGTCACCACGGAGCCTGAGTGGAAGAGCGTGGTATAGACGTTGGTGGCGTAGTCGAAGATGTAGTAGACGAGCGGCAGGATGAGCAGAATTCCCAGCTCGGTGGGGCTTTTGATCGCCAGGCGGGGGCCAATGTCGCTTGCCCAATGCAACAAGACGGCAAAGACGCCGAGCGTGGTGATGATGCGCGCCACGTAGTACGCGACCTGCGAATCGGTGGCGGCGAATGCGGCGATGCCCATCCAGTTACTAAACTGGCAGCTCAGGTAGGCACCGGTAACGCCCAGGATGGCGAGCAGCGGACTCAGGCGATAGCGTACGCACAGGTAGACGACAAGCGGCAGATGCACGACGAGCGGATAGACCTGTCGGGCAAACAGCTCACCGCCGATGAGGTTGGCAATCGCAAAAGCGGTGCCGGTTACGGCACCGACCCCCACCAGTTCGAGCGAATGGCGGCCGTTGATCTCGACACCGCACAGCGCCGCCGAGGCAAAGACGCCAAAGAGCAACGTCGTCGCATGGTGGATTGCCCAAAGTACCAGTTCTGCCGAGGAGAGCATCAGCGTCTCCCGCCCTCGAACCGCACCGCAAAGTAGGCGTCTTGGAATCCCTGCTTGCAGCTGCGCGCGAGCGGTATGCACGCGTCCGAGCGCATGACGATTTCCGTGCGGTTAAAGTGGTCGATGTTGCGCAGATTGACCTGGTAACTGCGGTGGCACTTAAAGAAGGTCGCGTTTTGGGCCAGTCGGTCCTCGATGCTGCGGAACGGCTCGAGCGCCTCGATATCGCGGCCATCGCGCAGGTGGAAGACCACGTGCTTGTTGCGAGCCTCGGCATATTCGATATCGGATAGGCGCAGGGCATGGTAGCCAAAGGACGTCTTGATGACGAGCTCATCGGTCGCTGCCGGACGCAGGCTCGACAGCTCGTCGAGCAGTTGCGCCACGCGCTCGTAGGTTACGGGTTTGAGCAGGTAGTCGAAGGCGCGGACCTCGTAGGACTCAAGCGCGAACTCGGGCGATGAGGTGAGGAACACCAGGCGCACGGCGGTATCGGTTTGGCGCAGCTCGCGGGCGGTGTCCATGCCGTTGACGAGCGGCATGATCATGTCGAGCATGATGATGTCGGCGCGCGATGCGGCATGGCGTGCCAGCAGGTCCTCGCCGCGCGTAACGAGTGCAACATCGACCGCCGTACCCGTCTCGGTCGACCAGCGGTTGATCATGCGGTGCAGGTTATCTAGAAAGGCGACGTCGTCGTCGCAGGCGATGATTTTGAGCATATTGGGCCCCCTTAGTACCTCGATTTTGCCATATCGTGCACGCGCCACCCGCGGGGGTGCGTTCCATTTGCGCCCCACGGTACGCAACTCGCGCCGAGCGGCGGGGTGTCAGTTTTGGTGACCTCACAATACTCCATGGATACACATATCAATCGATGCCGGCGGTCGGACGGGGAATCAGACCGACCGCCGGCGCCAAGCGATAACGATCATCGCGAAAGCATAGGGGTAAGGGGAGCTGTGATGACGGAGAAGAAGATGGGGATGTGCAGACTTGCTGCTTGTGCGCTGGCTGCAGCGTTAGCGCTCGGAGGCGCGGCGACAACGCTTGCTACGCCTACGGTGGCGGAGGCGTATCCGTACACCGCGACCAAACCTAAACACTTGAAAAGTGAGCTTTCGCATGGCGAAAGCGACGTAATCCAACTTTCCGGCGGCAAAGACTACTGGTTTGCCGGTACGGTCGATATCGACCACTATGAGGTCGAGGGCGGTACCAAGGAGAATCCGACTCGCCTGTATTTCACCAACAGCTCGTCTCTGGGCGGCCCGCTGACCGTCAAGCGTGACCTCACGTATTCGCAGCATCCCCTCTTTGTGCTTAAGGGCGGTTACGTCGAGTTCATCGGTGATTCGGGCGCCTCGACCGAGGTCCGCTGTGATGGAAAAACGTTTTTGAGCGATAGCAACGATTACGAAGCGCGTGGAGGTGTCGATAAGCCGAATACAGGCAAGAGCCTCAACCTTGTCGTGAAAAACCTCAAGCTTGTTTCAAGGACCGATAACGATGATACCGTTCGGGCAATCACGCTCTATGGAACCATGGGTGCGGGGGAGACGGCCAGCTTCACGAACGTGAATGTCAGCGGTTGGAAATGCTGCAAGAACAACGCATTCAAGGTTGACCAGGATAATGAAATCTACGAAGCCTCGCCGGCACCTGTGACTATCAGAGGCAGCCAGGTCGCGGTGGATGCAACGTTTGTCAACTGCACGTTTAAGAATAATAGTGATGACTGCGTCGGCGCCTTGAGCGTGGTCGGGCGAGCGAAGTCCCCCAAGGTCACGTTGAGCGGCTGCACGTTCGAAAACAACAGTCAGGGAATGATTGCATGCGACGAGATTAAGTTCGAGAGCGGCCATGTGCATGC
>URWM01000233.1 GCA_900551655.1 uncultured Collinsella sp. | reverse complement strand
TACGAGATTCCTCTACGTCTCGTGGGCTCGGAGATGTGTATAAGAGACAGAGGTCATCCTGACCGACGGCGCGACCGAGGCCCTGTCGGCAACATTCATGGCTATGCTCAACCCCGGCGACGAGGTCATTATCCCCACGCCCGCCTTTGGCCTGTACGAGAGCATCGTCGTGGCCAACCACGCCAAGGCGGTCTTCTTGGATACGGAGCCTGCGCAATTCCAGATTGACGAGGACGCGCTTAGCGCCTGTGTGACCCCGGCGACCAAGGCCATCGTCATCTGCTCGCCCAACAATCCTACGGGATGCATCCTCGACGCGGCATCGCTCGATGCCGTGGCACACGTGGCGGAGCAGGCGGGCATCTACGTGGTCTGCGACGACGTATATAACCGCCTGGTCTACGTGGACGGCTACGAGCGATTTGCCCAGCGCCACCCGGAGCTACGCGAGCAGACGGTGGTCATCGAGAGCTTCTCCAAGCCCTGGGCCATGACCGGCTGGCGCCTGGGTTGGCTCGCAGCCGCAGCCCCCGTCATCGCCGAGATCGCAAAGGCGCACCAATACCTAGTATCGAGCGCCGTCTCCTTCGAGATGGACGCCGCAGCCCGAGCCCTCACCGTCGACCCAACCCCCATGCTCAAAGTCTACCGAGCCCGCCGCGAGCGCGTACTCGCAGCCTTAGACGCCATGGGCCTCGACGTAGTGGAACCGGCAGGAGCCTTCTACGCCTTCCCCAGCATCAAACAGTACGGCCTAACGAGCGAAGACTTCTGCATCAAAGCCATCAAAGAGGCCAACGTAGCCCTAGTCCCGGGAGACTGCTTCGGCACCGAAGGCCACGTCCGCTTAAGCTGCTGCGTCTCCGACAAAAATCTGGACGAAGGCCTAAATCGCCTGTCCACCTTCATTTCAACCTTATAGCCATCGGGGACGCAACACATCAGCCCACCGACATTAAGGATTATGCGTGGGGCGCGTCGCTCAACGGAAAACCTGGCTGCCCCAAAGTCACCGCAGGCCGCGCCGCCGAAGGCCGGGCGCAAGGTTTTCGTAGATTCCGCACGAGCCGGAAAGCACTTAATGTGCTTTCCGAGCGAGCCCAGGACCTGACCGAGCGAAAACCTTGCGCCCGGCCTTCGGCGGCGCGGCCGGATGGTGGAATTGTGTGCAGCCAGGTTTTCCGTTGACCGACGCCGGGGTCCCCGCCATAATACTTTCGGTTCACGCACGAATCCGCTGCCAGAGACAGCCGGCGCAAACGGGTCTTACCCGCGAGCTTAATGGGACATCCCGCCAGCCGAGGTGGTCGAGTAGATATGTCTTCTCGCCCCCGTCGCTCATGCAGCGCGGGGGCTTTCTTTTTGGACATGCCCCCGTCACGTCCTTGTGGCGGACCGTGCCCGGAAAGAATTCGAGGAGGTGTAATTCATGCCCCAGCAGTACAAAATCGACAAGGTTGCAGAGATCGAGTCCCGTATCGCCGAGAACGCCGGTCTGTTCGTCGTCAACTACAACGGTCTGACGGTTAAGCAGGCTCAGGAGCTGCGTCATCAGCTTCGCGAGTGCGGCGCCGAGATGAAGGTCTACAAGAACAACCTGGTCAAGATCGCTCTCAAGAACCAGGAGCAGCCCGAGATCGACGAGATCCTCGCCGGCCCCGTCGCTTATGTGTTCTACGAGACCGAGCCGGTCGAGGCCGCTAAGGCCCTTAAGGACTTCTCCGCTAAGTCCAAGGGCGTCCTTGAGATCAAGGGCGGTATCTCCGACGGCAAGGCCGTTTCCGCTGATGATGTTAAGGCTATCGCCGAGCTGCCCACCAAGGATCAGCTTCTCGGCCAGATCGCCGGTCTCATCTCCGGTTTCGCTCGCGACATCGCTGTCTGCGTCAACGGCGTTTCCTCTGGTCTCGCTCGTTCGATCCAGCAGGTCTCCGAGCAGAAGGCAGCCTAGTCGCTGTTTTCACCCGCGGCGGCAACGCCGCACCCCTGGCGCATTCGCGCCGTGTTTTAACTGATCTCCGTGCACAGACACGGAAACCGAAAGGACTTAGAAATGGCTAAGCTTACCACCGATGAGATCATCGATGCTCTTAAGGAAATGACCCTTCTCGAGGCTTCCGAGCTCGTTAAGGCTATCGAGGACACCTTCGGCGTTTCCGCCGCTGCTCCTGCCGCTGTTGTCGCCGCTCCCGCTGCTGGCGCTGCTGAGGCCGAGGAGAAGACCGAGTTTGACGTCGTGCTCGAGGGCTTCGGCGACAACAAGATCCAGGTCATCAAGGCCGTCCGTGAGCTCACCAGCCTTGGCCTGAAGGAGGCCAAGGAGGTCGTCGAGGGCGCTCCCAAGGCTGTTCTCGAGGGTGCCAAGAAGGAGGACGCCGAGGCTGCCAAGGAGAAGCTCGAGGCTGCTGGCGCTGCTGTCACCCTCAAGTAATCAGGCTTTCTCGCCAGATTTCTTTGCAGACGGGGTTCGCAATGCGAACCCCGTCTTTTTTGTTTTGGCCCCTCATTCCCATTGCTCGGCACGCAGAACACCGCTGTCTTCGCCGTGCCAATCCCGTTACCGCTGGGGCGTAAAATTGCACCATTCGAGCAATAATTTGCGTTGACCTGCTGAAGAATTGCGTTTGCCTTACGGCGACGTATGTCTCCGGCGGTAAGATACTTCAGTATCGCAATTTGGTCTGCGGCCGCCGTGCCGCACGCACAGGGCGCATCCTGCGCCTGCGAAAGGATCCTTGAATAACATGAAGGCAATCATCCCCGCCGCCGGTCTTGGCACGCGTTTTCTGCCTGGCACCAAGTGCACGCCCAAAGAGATGCTGCCGGTGCTCGACAAGCCCGTCATTCAGTACGTCGTCGAGGAGGCGCTCGACCCCGAGGAGGTCGACGATGCCATCATCGTTACTTCTCCCGGCAAGCCCGAGCTGCTGAACTACTTCCAGCCCGACCGTTCGCTCGAGAACCTGCTGCGCGAGCGCGGCAAGAACGCCTATGCCGATGCCGTCGCCCACGCTGGCGGTATGCCGGTCGACTTCCGTTATCAGTACGAGCCCAAGGGCCTCGGTCACGCCATTCGCTCTGCCGCTGACGCTGTGGCGGGGGAGAACTTCCTGGTTCTTCTGGGCGACTACGTTGTGCCTAACCGCGATATCTGCGACAAGATGCTCGCCGTTTCCAAGGAGCACGGTGGCGCTTCGGTTATCGCCGTCGCTGCTTGCTCGCCCGAGGAAGTCAGCCGCTATGGCGTTATCGCCGGCGATCGCGTGGGCGCTCTCGAGGGCTTCGAGAATGCCGCCGACGACGAGCCCGGTGCCGTTTGGCGTATCGGCGGCCTGGTCGAGAAGCCCGCTCCCGAGGCGGCTCCGTCCAACCTGTACATCGTCGGTCGCTACCTGCTGAGCCCGCTGGTCATGGACCTGCTGGCAGATCAGCAGGCCGGCAAGGGCGGCGAGATCCAGCTCACCGACGCCATGGAGCGCTGCCTTGCCGAGGAGGAGTTCTACGCCCTGGTCATCGACCCCAAGGAGGGCTACGACCTGTCTCTTATACACATCTCCGAGCCCACGAGACGTAGAGGAATCTC
>URWM01000232.1 GCA_900551655.1 uncultured Collinsella sp. | reverse complement strand
CCGGCCTTGGCATCGGCGATGGCCTGATCGACCTCGGCACGCGAGTTGTTGACCTCGGCCATGCTATCGGAGAGAGACTTCGCGGTGGCCGCCAGATCCTCGGCATTGTTGCGGTACTCAACGGCGATTCTGTCCAGCGACGTCGCGGCGGACTTGAGGCCGCCCTTCAAATTCTCATCGCTCACCTGGTCGGCAAGGCTGCGGAGCTGATCGGCCATCTCATCGATATCCTTGGCGCGCGTATTGAGCGCCGCCGCGGCATCGTTGAGCTGGGACACCGTAAGGTAGACATGCTGGTTTGCGGTGTCGAACGCCTTCGCGAGCTCGGCAGACACATTGTCGAACGAACCCGCACTTCCATCGATCGCGGCATCGATGGCATCGTTTGCCGCCTTAAGCGCTTCTTTGGAATCATCGATGCCGCTTTTGGCATGTTCCATGAGCTGCTTTGTCGACTCATCGACGGCACCGGTCTGCTTGAGCATGCCGCTCGCCGACGTCAGCGAATCGGACGTGGAGCTCAAAATGCCCGCAAGCGACGTTGCGCTAGCCTGAACGTCCTGCAGGTCCTGGACCGAATCGCCGAGCGTCGAGGACAGATTGGCGATAAAGTTGCTGACCTGGTCGGTGCTCATGTAATCGAGCAGGCTGGACACCGTCTTAAGACCGATGCTCGTAATGGTCTCGGTAAAAGATTCGTTAACCTGGTTCTGAACGGCGCTCGAACCCTTCTCGGTCACGATCTGCGCGATGGCGTTGGCCTTCTGGTTCTCGTAAAACTCGATATCGGCGTGTTTCACGTCGGTCGAGAAAAGCGTCATCATGTCAGCGCTAAACGTTTTGGGAATAACGACGGCAGCATAGTACGCGCCCGACTTAACGCCCTCGATAGCCTTTTCGCGATCGTTAAGCACAACCCAATCGAAGCTCTCGTTGCCACGTAGGGTGGCGGTCACGTTTTCGCCCACGTTAACCTCGACGGGAATCAGATCGCTCTCGTAACCCTCATCGGTGTTGACCACGGCGATCTTAAGATTGCCGGTGTTGCCGTACGGATCCCAGCTGCCGGCGATGTTAAACCACGCGTACAGGCACGGCACGATAATGAGACCCATCACGACAATCAAGCCGATCACGGAGCGAGACACGTTTTGGACATCGCGCTTAAACAGATGCAGGATGTTCTTCATTTATGCCTCACCTCCTTTGGAGTGCTTGCCGAACGGGGCGGTATCTCCATCATTTATGGCTGTGTTGTCGCTGCCCTGAGATTTATGGTGCGAGCCGATATGCGGCAAGCGGCCCGTGGACTGATCGCCGCCCTTGGCACCACGCTCGCTGGCGTTGAGACCAAACATGTGGCGGGCGGCAGGAATGGCGGCCGTGTGCTCGCGCATCTCGCGACGCAGGTCCTCATCCGAAAGCGCCGAGATGCGCATCTGGGTATTAAGGCTCGCGCGGATATATTCGATATTGATAAGCCAGCCGCAGATGGCAATAACCGAGATGATCCAAATGACAAGCAGGATGATCTTGCCGTTATTGTCGATATCGAGAACCGTCGACAGGACAAAGAGCAGGACCTGAACGCCCACCACGGCGGCAAAACCGCCCTTGATGTAGTACGGGTAGCGATGTTCAAAGGCGACCGCATGATCGAGCAGTTCGCGACGGTACGAATCGGAATCGAGCATGACACGCATGGCCGTGCGCAGCGAGTAGCGCTGGCGCGGCAGGTCGTTGGACTCGCAAATCATCATACCGGTCGTGGAAAGCTGTTTATCAAAGAGCAGGTTAAGGTTGAGCAGCAGCGGACGCAGCTGCAGACCGATAAAGAGCGCCACGATCAAGAACACGCCCAGAATGCACAGGTTAAACAGGTAGTTGAACGAATACATGCCGCCGACCGTCTCGCGCAGCAGATTGATGCCGTAGGTAAAGGGCAGCAGCGGGTGCAGCCACTGGAAGAAGCCTGGCATCATCTCGATGGGGTACATGCCCGACGAACCCGGGATCTGCACGATAACCAGAATGACGCCGATAGCCTTGCCGATATGCTTAAACGTGGTGGACAGCGCATAGATGATATTGACGTAGGTGAACGAAATGGCGATGCCGCCCAACACGAACAGCAGCGGGCTGACGCACTGCACGCCAATCACCAGATCGCCCACCGTAACGATGATGGCCTGGAGCGCGCCCAGGATCACCAGGAGCAGCCAGCGGCCAAAGTAGCCCTGACGCGCGGTAAAGCTGCCGATGCCTTCGCGGTCGACCTCGAGCTTGTAGATGGCGATGAGTACATAACCGCCCACCCACAGCGCCAGATTGGTATAGAACGGGGCAATGCCCGAGCCGAAGCTCTTAACCGGATAGATCGACTTGGACGCGAGCTCAACCGGAGATGCCATGAAGTCAGCAACGTCATCGACGTCGACGCCCATCAGGTCGGCCAGCTCGCCCATGGACTCGGAGGTCTGTAGCGCCGCGATGTCGTTGGCGGCGGTTGCGAGCTTGTCCTGGACCTTGGCAAGCGAGGCATCGGTCTGGGACAGCGTGGTCTTGGCCTGACCGAGCGTGGCGTTGAGTTGCGAAAGTGTACCGCGCGCACTTGCAATAGTAGGCGTGAGGCCAGACACGATTCCCGTCAGATCACCCGAGACGGCGGCAAATGAATCAAGCGCGCTCGAGGCCTTCGGCAGCGCGTTTTGGCCCAGGTCCGTCTGGGCCTGGCCAAGGTTGGTCGCACCGGTCTGAATTGCATTATTGATAGCGTCGCTGGCACCCGAGACAGCCGCGGCGTCATTCGCCATGGCGCTCGACTGTGCAGACAGACCGTCCTTGATGCTCTGAAGCTTTTCATTCTGCTCGCGGAGCAAATCGATGGTCGATACAATGCGCGCGTCAATTTCCTTGGAACCTGTCGACGTGTCATTGACGAGAATTTCCAAGTGCCCGATAACGGCCTTATTGTGGTCGATCGTCGTCTGGAGAGACTCGAGCGAGTTGTCGATGCGGGTGGTCGTAGATGTGATCGTGCCCGTCAGCTTGCCAATCGCAGTGTTCGCGGAGGCTGACGTCTTGGTGAGCGCAAGGCTGCCTTCCGAGAGCGCCTTGGAGAGCGAGGCGACAGAGTTACCCGCCGTGGCGCGAGCCTCGCCCAGCAGGTCGTTGCCCTGGGAGATCGCCTGCGTCAGCGACGGCGCCTGACCCTGCAGACCGGCAAGTGCCGCATCTGCCGAGGCAATGGAACCACTCGTCTTATCGATGGCGGCATTCATGTCGCCAATCGAATCGCGCACTTCGCCCAACGTATCAGAAGCCTCTGATACCGAACCGGCCAACGAATCCTGAGCCTGGGTTGCCTTGTCCTTTAAATCGACTCCGGCATCCTTGGCAATACTGGCAACGGTCTCGCCCACCGTGGAGACAAATTCCGAGTTGATCTGCTCCTCGATGGTGTTTGCACCGGTGTCGGTAACCTTGGGCGCAATAGCGCTCTTCTTCTCATTGACGTAGTACGTAAGCTTGGGCTGATGGTAGTTGCCGTCGAGCATCGAAACCAGGTTATCCGAGAAGTTCTTGGGGA
>URWM01000231.1 GCA_900551655.1 uncultured Collinsella sp. | reverse complement strand
AGATTCCTCTACGTCTCGTGGGCTCGGAGATGTGTATAAGAGACAGGCCTCGCGCGGTGGCAGCGGCCCCAAAAAGAGCGTGTCCTGGTGTCCCTTAATGCAGCAGGCATCGACAACCAGGCGGTCACCATCGGCATACAGGGCAATCGCCTGACCGACCTCGCGCCCATCACCGGCGTTGTTTTCGATTGTTAGACCCGCAAGCGTCACGTCGTCGGCATCGACCAGCACCGTGTACGTACGGAAGGTGCCGAGTCTTCCATCCTGGCCGCTACCATCTTCCGAAGGCATCTTGGCACCCAGGCCTCCCACGATACGCACGCTGTCGGCCGTCTCGCCCTCGAGCGTCACATACGGACGACGAATTTCGACCTGCTCGCGATACTCGCCCGGCGCCACCAGCACGCGCACCGGCACGGTCACATCGGGCACACACCGCTCCGCCGCCTCGAGCGCCGCCGAAATGCTGCGATACGCGCCTTCGCGTTCGAGCGATACCTCAAAGAGCTGTTCTTTACCACTCATCTGTCATTACGCTTTCTGTCACAGAACACCCACCGTGCAATACCGGCACCTATAGATTGCGTGCGACAGCCGGGCAGACCCGACCGTCGCACGCCTCAACATGCCGTATTCACTTGTGCAGGAGCACTACCCTACGCGCGGATAACCTTGTCGACGTTTTGCAGCTGCAGCTCGTCGCCATCCTGGCCCTCGATGCGCACGTTCTGCAGGTCGAGGACTTTCACGTTCTGCGCGATGATGCCCTGGCGCACCATGGGCTCCACGCCGCAGGCCATGGCCGGCACAAAGGGCTCGGCATCGGCGGCAAAGGTCACATGGACATCCTGGAACGTCAGGCGCGTCACCTTGCTCTCGGGCAGACCCGTGATATAGGCCGCGGCAGCATGGCAGTTGGTGGCCTCGATATCGCAAAACGTCGTGGCACCAAAGCCGGGCGTGCGGTCGTCGACGGGCAGTGCCTCGCGAGACTGCACGTAGTCGGTCTTGCCGTCCTTGTCGCAGAAGTAGAACGAGTTGACCACGAAAGGCGTGAGCACCTCGTCCATGCGAATGTGCTCAAAGGTAATGCCCTCGTTGACGGCATCCTTGCCGCGCCCGCGGCGGGTCTTGACGCGCAGGCCGCGGTCGGTGCGCTCAAAGAGGCACTTGCTCACGGTAAGGTCCTTGATGCCGCCGGCAGCCTCTGAACCCAGGACCACGGCGCCGTGACCATCGTGCATGTAGCAGTGAGAGATCAGCACGTCGTGCGTGGCGGGACGAAGCTCGGGCTCAATGCCCAGCTTGCCGCTCTTGATGGCGATGCAGTCGTCACCCACTGAGAACTGACAACCAAGGATGCGAACAAAACCGCAGCTCTCGGGATCGAAGCCGTCGGTGTTGTGGGAGTTCTTGGGGCCCTCGATGGACAGGCAGAGCGCATCGACGTGCTCGCACAGGATGGGGTGGATGTTCCACGCCGGGCTGTTGCGGACGGTGAAGCCGGCCAAGCTCACGTTCTCACACTCGGATAGGAAGATCATGCGCGGGCGGGCGACCTCGCGGCCCTCCTCCGGGCGAAAGATGTTCTTAAATTCCTTGTTCCACCAGTTGTCCTCGGCAAAATCAGTCTGACCGTCGATGGCACCACGACCATAGATGCACACGTCGTGCACGCTCAGACCCGTAAAGGTAGAGCAGTAGGTCGAGAAACTCTCGCCCTCCCAGCGGCCCAGGGGCAGCATATCGGTGCCGGCATACCCGGCGCCCTCGTCGCCTGTGACCGTGCCCGGAATGTAGGCAAGCGCCGCGCGATCGTGACGGGCCAACAGCACCGCTCCCTCGGCGAGCTCGATGTTGATATTGCTCTTAAGGAAGAGGGACTTGATGCGATAACTACCGGCGGGGATCAGCACGCGCCCGCCCTTGGGGCAGGCCATGATGGCAGCCTGGATGTTGGTGGTGTCGTCGTGCTCGGCATCGCCCTTGGCGCCACAGTCGCGAACGTTGATGGTAAAGGGCTCAGCCGGCGTGGTGACACCTACGCTCAGCTCACGCTCGCCACAAACAAAACGAACCAGGTTGCGCTTGCCGGGGATCAGGCCGTCGACATAGGTCTCGACCGTATTCGTGGTACCGGCGGGCTCGTCGTTGACAAAGATCTCCCACGTATCGGCGCAGGTAAAGTAACCGCCGTCGTCAAGCTCGATAACCGCCGCGCGCGCGTTGCGCCAGATAACGTTCGTCTCCATGGGTTTCTCCCTCAAAAAGATGCTCTAAAGGCAAATTGTACGCTGTTGAAAAAGGGCCGTGCCTGCCGGCGGAATTCCGGTGGCACGGCCCTGTGATTTGGACGATATGTCGGCCTTACTCGGCGGGAGTTACGCTACCGTCCTGGAAGCCAACGTTGTTGTGGGCAAAGCAGTCCTCGTACTTAAAGCCGGAGAGCTCCTCGCAAAGCGCCTTGACCTCGGGCTTGACGTCGGCCATCTTGCCACCCTCCTTGACTCGGTGAATCTCGTCGCAAAGGACGTCGCACTGCTCCTTGTCGATCTTGATGCCGCGGGCAAGGACGGCCGCAAGCAGGAAGAAGCCGGCGCAGCCGATGATCATGTAGCCGCAGATATACAGAGGCACGGTAGCGGGCTGGGTCACGGCGTCGCTATTGCCGGCGGTCTGAATGAAGCCGGAGGCAGCAAGGACGATAGCCCACACGTTGACGGCGATAGCCTGGGCGATCTGCTGGCAGAGCTGCTGCGCGGAGCTGTAGATGCCCTCGCGACGACGCAGGGTGATGAGCTCATCGACATCGGGGATGTAGTTGAGCAGAACATCGGGCAGGTACTGGAAGCCGACGTAGAAGAACTTCCAGATGGCGAAGATGATGGGGTAGGCGATCATGGCGATGGCGACCGTGGAGGTGCCGTTGATCTGACCAAAGGCGAAGTAGTTGTAGGCAATGATGCACGCAGCGCAACCGACGTTGGCCAGGTACCAAGACTTGTGGAAGCCCTTCTTGGCCATGAGGGCAACCCAGATGGCGGTGCAGACGATAGCGACGACCTTGCCGGGCATCTCCATCACGAACTCATAGGACTTAGGAATCTGCAGGCAGTAGACGATGAAGAAGGACAGGCACGCAGACCAGCAGGCAGCAGCGAGCTTCGTGGAGACCTGTGCATACAGGACCTTGCGGAAGGACTTATTGCGGAAGGTAGAGACAACGTCGATGAAGAACTTCTTGATACCCTCGCCGACGCTCTCGATCTTCTCCTGAGCCACCTCCTCGGGGGTGTGCTCCCACGTGGACAGGTACACGCACAGCAGCGAGATTGCCATGACCGAAGCGTTGACCGTAGCGATGATGAAGTAGCTGAACGGGTTAGTCTCGCCGAAGGTGCCAAAGCCAAAGCCGACGAGTGCTGCCATCAGGAAGCCGGCGGCGTTACCAAAGAGGTGCTTGTAGCCGGTGAGGTACGTACGCTCCTTGAAGTCGTCGGTCATCTCGATGGTAAGCGGCGACAGGTTGGCGGTGCAGAACGTATACGCGACGTTGTAGATCAGGTACAGCCTGTCTCTTATACACATCTCCGAGCCCACGAGACGTAGAGGAATC
>URWM01000230.1 GCA_900551655.1 uncultured Collinsella sp. | reverse complement strand
GCAATGTACGCATCCGAGCACGGGGAATGCGCTGATTTTGTTTCATACGTCCACCATTGAACCGGCGCTGGGGCAGAAGGTGCATGTGATTCTGCATCCGACGGAGGAAGACATATATGAAGTGGACTTGACGACGAGCATTCCGCGGGTAAAGATTCGCAAGAATGACTTGTGGCGGAATCGGGAATAGGATAGCATCGGAGGTATCAGCATGGAATCATCCCTCAACATTCAAAAAATCGTCAAGCCCGCCTTTGCCGTCATCGGCATCGAAGGTGCAGAAGGCGTACCTGCCGGATGAGGGGAAGCACTGCTTCCTTAGCCGTTCCGTCCTACGCCTTTTCTCCGCCCGCTCGGTTTCCTCGCGCTGCCTGTCCGCTTCCTCCCTCTGGCAACGGCACATGGTCGGGACAAGGTGCGGCTCCTTGAAGATTCCGCCCGCCGGGAACATCCGCTCGCGTGGCTCTCCGCATTTCCCGCAGACGAGGATGCCGTCCGCGTCGCGATAGTCCTCGCCCGGCTTTCGTCCGTCCTGCTCCTTGGTTTTCGTTACGTTTTCACTCATTTACCTCGTCCTTTCTGCGTTACCCTGTCTGAGAGCCTGTCTACGGGACTTTACAGTCTTGTTCGGGCAGTTGCTGCCACATGACATTTAACGTGTCATAGGCAGGCTCTCAGGCATTCTCAGGGGCATTTCTAGTACATGTTCTCGTCGATATATCCCTGAGCCGTCTCCCGGTCACAGCCCCATTTCGCCATGACCTCCTCGACGGAGGGGATTTTCCCGACCGCATTGGCCTTCGGTTCCGTGCGTGCGAGAGGGGTCGCAGCCTTCGGGTGTTCGTTCCTGTCCCAGACTGCGGCGAGTTTCTTCCAGTCATCGACGGGCTTGCCGGAGTTCGTGCGCCAGCCGCGTCCCTCGTTCACATCGAAGAAGCGGTCGGGGCAAGCGGCCTTAAACTTACCGGTCTGCGTGGCGGCGGCCAGGTCGGCGTCGAGGACCACAAAGTCATCGTGCTCGTTGGCGAGCTCGACAAGGGCCTCGCCGTAGCTTACGCGCGTGGCGATTTTCTTGACGTCTGCCATCCTAGAGCTCCTCTCCGGCGGCCGTGAGCTCTGCCATGGCCTGCTCAAACTGTTCATCGTTGGGGGCCTTACCGTGCCAACCCACCTGGTTCTCCATAAAGGAAACGCCCTTGCCCTTCATGGTCTCGGCGATAATGGCAGTCGGCTGGCCCTTGGTAGCGCGAGCCTCGGCAAAGGCGGCGCGGATCTGGTCGAAATCGTTGCCGTCGGCAAGCTCCACCACGTGGAACTTAAAGGCACGGAACTTGTCGGCGAGCGGCATGGGGTCGTTGACCTCCTCGACGGGGCCGTCGATCTGCAGGCCGTTATGGTCGACGATCACGCAGAGGTTGTCGAGCTGCTGGTTGCCGGCAAACATGGCGGCCTCCCAGACCTGGCCTTCCTCGCTCTCGCCATCGCCCAGCAGGGCGTAGGTGCGATAGTCGTCGCCCCAATGCTTGGCGGCAACGGCCATGCCCACGGCGGCGGAGATGCCCTGACCGAGCGAACCAGTGGACATGTCAACGCCCGGGGTGTCGTTCATGTTGGGGTGACCCTGCAGGTGGCTGCCGATGTGGCGCAGCGTCTCGAGATCCTCCTTGGGGAAGAATCCGCGCTCGGCGAGCACAGCGTACAGACCAGGCGCGCAATGACCCTTGGAAAGCACGAAGCGATCGCGGTCGGCCTTGCGGGGGTCGGCCGGGTCGACGTTCATTTCCTCAAAGTACAGATAGGTCATGATGTCGGCAGCGCCGAGCGAACCGCCCGGATGGCCGGACTTGGCAGCGTGCACGCCGGTGACGATGCCCTTCCTTACCTCGTTGGCAACCTTTTTGAGCTCTTCGTCGCTCATTGTGCCTTCCTTTCATCCTCTTTAGACAAGATGCGCACGGCACAGAAGGTCGTCCCAACCCAGCCGCGATGCACGTACGCCATTCATTATGCTGGAAACCGGAAGCTTTACCAGAGTATTTATCATTATTTGAGCAATTTAGCAGGCAGAACCGCTGATGAAACGGTTTATCAATGTGAACGTCTTTTGGATGGAACGCAGTCGGCCCTACGCGTTAATGTCCTTGAAGCCCTCACCGAAGGTCTCCGTGACATCGGCCACCGTCACGATAGCATGCGGGTCGCGCTCACGCACAATGGTTTTGAGCGTGTTGAGCTCGCGACGGCTCACGATTACCATGATCACCGGCTTCTCGGCGCCCGAGTACATGCCGGTCGCCTTAAACTTGGTGCAGCCGCGACCCAGGCCATACATGATGTCGGCCGCGATATCGGGAAACTTGTCCGAGATGATGAGCACCATACGGCGCCTGTTGCCACCGTCAACCACGGCATCGATCACGTAGCCGCTAATGACCATCGAAAGGCCTGCATATAGTGCGTTTTCGATTGAAAAGACCGGAGCCGACAGCGCGCATACGGCAACATCGATCGCCATGACGGTCGAGCCCACCGGCAGCGAGGTGTTACGCGAGATGATTTGGCCAATCGTGTCCGAGCCGCCGGTGTTGGCGCCGGCGCGCAACACCATGCCGTAACCGATGCCCGTTATAATGCCGCCCCACATGGCAGGGAGCATCAGGTCCGCATCCGCCAGAGGTGCTACAAACGGGGCGAACAGATCGGTAAAGAAGCCCAGCAGCACAAAGCCCGTCGCGGTCTGCACCACGTAGAACATGCCACCTTCGCGCATAACGACCAGCAACAGCAAGGCGTTCATCACGATCGTCTGAATACCAACGGGAAGCGATAGGCCACGCGATGCGCCGACCGCCTGGATAATGGTGGCAAGGCCCGTAACGCCACCGGCAGCAAGGCCGTTGGGAATCAAAAACAGGTCGGTCGCAATAGCGGCCAGAGCGCACCCCAACATAATCTGGGGCAGGTCGTGAAAGAAGTTCATCGATAGAATGCGCTTGATGTCCAGACGATATGCCATGCTGCCTCCCTCAAAAAAGCGCACCCAAACGGATGCGTTTCGAACTTCTTGCTGTATTCGATTCTACCGATTCGCCGGACAAAAACCACCCCTGCGCAGGGTTTGCTCTGGATACAAAACCACCCTGCTGGGAGGGTTTTAATCCATCTCCACATAAACCGGGCGGTTTATGCAGACGGGGTCTCCGCGTCGGCGTTGCCGGTGGCCCAGCGATGGTAGCCAATAACAAACGGGTCCAGGTCGCCATCGTCAAGAACGGCCTCGACATTGCTGGTCTCCACGCCCGTGCGTAGGTCCTTGACCATCTGGTACGGGTAGAGCACGTAGCTGCGAATCTGGTTGCCAAAACCAATCGTGGTCTTGGGTCCGCGGATCTCATCCAGGGCCTCGGCGCGCTTCTCGAGCTCAATCTCGTACAGGCGGGCCTTGAGGATCTGCATGCACGCGGCCTTGTTCTGAATCTGGCTGCGCTCGTTTTGACAGGTAACCACAATGCCGCTGGGGAAATGCGTCACGCGCACGGCGGAGTCGGTGGTGTTGACGCCCTGACCGCCCGGGCCGCTCGCGTGGTACACGTCCACGCGGATGTCATCGGGGCTGATCTCGATG
>URWM01000229.1 GCA_900551655.1 uncultured Collinsella sp. | reverse complement strand
TCCTGCTCGCACGGAGAGCACATTAAGTGCTCTCCGGCTCGTGCGGAACTCGCGACGGAGCAAAGTCCTCCGTCCGCCTCCTATGGTTACTTGCTTGTGGGGTGCTCAACCTCACGCTGCTTGGCACAAGTGATCTATCTGAAATATCTACCTGTAGGTAAACCCTTGTAGAAAGGTTGACTGTTATGACTAAAGAACTCGATTTTGATGCCATTAAGGCTGCCGCTGAGTCTCATCGTGCTGATATGACTCGCTTTCTGCGCGCTATGATCTCGCACCCCTCTGAGTCTTGCGAGGAGGGTGAGGTTGTCGCCTGCATCAAGGCCGAGATGGAGAGCCTTGGCTATGACGAGGTCAAGGTCGACGGCCTGGGCAACGTCATGGGCTTTATGGGCGAGGGCGACAAGATCATCGCCATCGACTCTCACATCGACACCGTCGGCATCGGCAACATCGAGAACTGGGATGCCGATCCCTATGAGGGCTACGAGACCGACGAGATCATCTACGGCCGCGGCGGCTCCGACCAGGAGGGTGGCATGGCTTCTGCTACCTACGCTGCCAAGATGATGAAGGACATGGGCCTCATCCCCGAGGGCTACAAGATCATGGTCGTCGGCACCGTCCAGGAAGAGGACTGCGACGGCATGTGCTGGCAGTACATCTACAACAAGGACGGCATTAAGCCCGAGTTCGTCATTTCCACCGAGCCCACCGATGGCGGCATCTATCGCGGTCACCGCGGCCGCATGGAGATCCGCGTCGACGTTCACGGCACCTCCTGCCACGGCTCCGCTCCCGACCGCGGCGACAACGCCATCTACAAGATGGCCGACATCATCGCCGACGTCCGCGCCCTCAACAACAACGGCTGCGACGAGTCGACCGACATCAAGGGCCTCGTCAAGATGCTCGACCCCAAGTACAACCCCGAGCACTTCGAGGATGCCCGCTTCCTGGGCCGCGGCACCTGCACCGTCAGCCAGATCTTCTACACCAGCCCCAGCCGCTGCGCTGTCGCTGACTCCTGCGCCATCTCTATCGACCGTCGCATGACCGCCGGCGAGACCTGGGAGTCCTGCCTGGACGAGATCCGCAACCTGCCGGCCGCCAAGAAGTACGGCGACGACGTGAAGGTCTCCATGTACATGTACGACCGTCCGTCCTGGACCGGCGAGGTCTACGAGACCGAGGCTTACTTCCCCACGTGGATCAACAAGGAGGCCGCTCCGCACGTCAAGGCCCTCGTCGACGCCCACAAGGCCATGTTTGGTGACGAGCGCATCGGCTGTGAGCCCAGCATGGACAAGCGCACCGGTCGTCCGCTGTGCGACAAGTGGACCTTCTCCACGAACTGCGTTTCCATCCAGGGCCGCTATGGCATCCCCTGCGTCGGCTTTGGCCCGGGTGCCGAGTCTCAGGCTCACGCTCCCAACGAGGTCACCTACAAGGACGACCTGGTCACCGCTGCCGCCATGTATGTGGCTGCCCTGAACCTCTACGATCCGAGCCAGGCCGATGGCGACGCCACCGTGTTCCGCGCCGGTCTGACCAACAACAAGATCGATTAGTCCCATTCCTCGATTTTGTTGAGCCGGGGACAGCTTGTGTCCCCGGCACCCCCTGTTGACTTGGGGCCCGCGGTCGTTATCTCCCATGCTTCCTCGACGGTAGCGGGTCCTCGTCATAGCACTCTGCATGTTCTAGCCACACGCGCATGCCGGAGCGCATCTACTCATTGCGATCGTTTCATCTTTAGAAAGGATATTTACATGGACGCTAAGTTTACCGAGCTCGTCGAGCAGCTGAACGGCCTCGATTTTAAGGGTATGTACGGCAGCGACTTCCTGCACACCTGGGACAAGACCACCGATGAGCTCAAGGCGCTCTACATCGTCGCCGACGCACTGCGCGAGCTGCGTGAGAACAACGTCTCGTCCAAGATCTTCGACTCGGGCCTGGCCGTCTCCCTGTTCCGCGACAACTCCACCCGTACGCGCTTCTCCTTCTCTAAGGCCGCTAACCTGCTCGGCCTTGAGCTGCAGGACCTGGACGAGAAGAAGTCCCAGATCGCTCACGGCGAGACCGTCCGCGAGACCGCTACCATGATCTCCTTCATGGCCGACGTCATCGGCATCCGCGACGACATGTACATCGGCAAGGGCGACGCCTACATGGCCGAGGTCTCCGAGTCTGTCCAGCAGGCTTACGAGGATGGCGTTCTGGATCACCGTCCCACGCTCATCTCCCTGCAGTCCGACTCCGATCACCCCACGCAGTCCTCTGCCGACATGCTCTACCTCATCAACGAGTTTGGCGGCCTCGAGAACCTCAAGGGCAAGAAGGTTGCCGTTACCTGGGCCTATTCGCCCTCTTACGGCAAGCCGCTGTCCTGCCCGCAGTCGCTGATCAGCCTGCTGCCCCGTTTTGGCATGGACGTCACCCTGGCCCACCCCGAGGGCTACGACCTCATGCCCGAGGTCGTCGAGCGCGCCAAGGGCTATGCCGCCGAGTCCGGCACCACCTTTAAGCAGGTCAACACCATGGCCGAGGCCTTCGAGGGCGCCGACATCGTGATCCCCAAGAGCTGGGCTCCGTTTGCCGCCATGGAGAAGCGCACCAACCTGTACGCCGAGGGCGACGACGCCGGCATCGCTGCGCTCGAGAAGGAGCTGCTCGCTCAGAACGCTACGCATCAGGATTGGTGCTCCACGACCGAGCTCATGGAGAAGACCGCCAACGGCCAGGACACCATCTTTATGCATCCGCTGCCCGCCGACATCTCCGGTGTCTCCTGCGAGCACGGCGAGGTCAACGCCGACGTCTTCGACATGCACCGCGTGGGCATGTACAAGGAGGCCAGCTACAAGCCGTACGCCATCGCAGCCATGATGTTCCTGCAGAAGGTTGCCGATCCCGCCGCTACCCTCAAGGCCCTCGACGAGCGCAGCACCGCCCGTTGGTTCCAGGCCTAAAGCTGGGCTGAGAAATGGCTAAGCGTATTGTTGTCGCCTTGGGCGGAAACGCCCTCGGCGCCAACCTTCCCGAGCAGATGGAGGCCGTTAAGACGACTTCCAAGGCTATCGTCGACCTGATCGAGGAAGGCAACGAGGTTGTCGTCGTACATGGCAACGGCCCTCAGGTGGGTATGATCGCCAACGCGATGGCAGAGCTCACGCGCTCTGATCCTCAGAAGTACATCCCCTGCCCGCTGTCCGTTTGCGGCGCCATGAGCCAGGGCTACATTGGCTATGACCTGCAAAATGCCCTGCGCGAGGAAATGCTCGACCGCAATATCGACAAGGGTGTCGCCACCGTGCTCACCCAGGTCGAGGTTGCGGCGGACGATCCGGCCTTTGCCGACCCGGTCAAGCCGATCGGTCCGTGGATGAGCGAGGCCGAGGCCAAGGAGCTGGAGGCCGACCGCGGCTATCAGTTCATCCGCGACGAGAAGCAGGGCTTCCGTCGCGTGGTTGCCTCGCCCAAGCCCGTGAACATCGTCGAGCTCGACACCATTAAGTCGCTCGTCGAGTCCAACCATGTGGTGATCTCCTGCGGCGGTGGCGGCATTCCCGTCACCAAGGCCCAGGGCAACCACCTTAAGGGCGCTGCCGCCGTCATCGATAAGGACT
>URWM01000228.1 GCA_900551655.1 uncultured Collinsella sp. | reverse complement strand
GGCAGCGTCAGATGTGTATAAGAGACAGATCAAAGGCCCAGACCCACCAACGCATCACGTGCGCCTGCGAGCCATCTGGTCGTTCGCGCGTCTGGTCCTCCAGATACAACTCGGTCGCGTGCCCGCCAAAACGCACCTTATAGGTTGCCGTACGGATGCCGTGAACCGTCAAGCCAAACCCAGTGGTCGAGACAATCTCGTCAATCGTAAAGCAACGACCGTCGACCCAGCAGACGGTGACCGGCACGACCTGTCCGCCCGCGAGGATGCGAGCCACGACGTCCACATACTGCTTGTGCACGCGCCGAGTTTTGCCATCTGTCTGTCGATATTCCATGCTCCTATTATCGAACGCATGTTTGCATATTGTAAAGCGAACAGACTGTGGTTTTGGAGTGTCGGAGCGATTGCATGTGTCCGCATGGCGTGTTAGCAAAAAGAACACCCGCGGTCAACAGGGCTAATATTCAATGTTAGTGCCAAAAAATTCACTTCTCCCATCAGAACTCGGTAAAGAAACCCGCAGGAGGTGATACGATTTATCATGTTTTTGTAACGTGCCTGCAAACTTCGAGAAAGCCCATATATGGACGTAACGTTCTCAACCTTCCTCGGCCAACTTGTGTCGAACCCAATCCTTGCCGTCACCGTGATCCTCGCGCTCGGCGCCATCTTCGTCAATGGATGGACCGACGCACCCAACGCCATCGCGACCTGCGTCACCACACGTTGCATGCCCGCCCGCGCCGCCATTCTCATGAGTGCCGCATTCAACTTCTTGGGCGTGCTCATCATGACGCACTTTAACGCGAGCGTCGCCAACACCATCTCACATATCGTCGACTTTGGCGGAAACAGCACCATGGCGCTCGCGTGCCTCTGCGCGGCGCTGTTCTCCATCGTCGTCTACGGCGCCACAGCGTCGCGTTTTGGCATCCCCACCTCGCAAAGCCACAGCCTTATCGCCGGCCTGACCGGTGCCGCCATCGCCCTCGGCGGTGCGAGCAGCGTCAACGTCCACGAGTGGATGAAGGTCATCTACGGCCTGGCGCTCTCCATCGGCCTGGGCTTTGTCATGGGCTGGGTCCTGTGCAAGCTCGTCTCGATTCTTTTCGCCGCCGCCAACAGGCGACGTGCCAATGTCTTCTTTAAATACGCTCAGATCGCGAGCGCTGCGGCCATGAGCTTTATGCACGGCGCGCAGGATGGACAGAAGTTCATCGGCGTGCTCTTTTTAGGCGTGGCCTTTGCCAGCGGCCAGACGAGCGTCGGCGATGCAGGCATCCCCATCTGGATTATGCTGCTGTGCTCGGCCACTATGGGTATCGGCACCAGCGTGGGCGGCGAGCGCATCATCAAGTCCGTCGGCCAGAGCATGGTCAAGCTCGAAAAGTATCAGGGCTTCTCCGCCGACCTGGCGGGCGCCGCAAACCTGCTGCTTGCCACCCTTACCGGCATCCCCGTGTCCTCCACACACATCAAGACCTGCGCCATCATGGGCGTCGGTGCCGTCAAGCGCCTCTCAGCGATCAACTTCGGTGTCGTCAAGGACATGATGTTCACCTGGTTCTTCACC
Organism: uncultured Collinsella sp.; assembly: GCA_900551655.1. Classification (GTDB taxonomy): domain Bacteria; phylum Actinomycetota; class Coriobacteriia; order Coriobacteriales; family Coriobacteriaceae; genus Collinsella. Next base: position 2,071 of record URWM01000228.1, on the reverse strand, counting down.
TTCCCCGCCTGCGGACTCATCAGCTTTGTCATGGCCAAGCTGTTCATGATGTTCCTCTAGTCAAACCGAACGTCCATCCGGACCGCATTACTTCGCCCACCCGTCTTCGCCTCGAAAGGACCCACTCATGGCAAAGAAACCCGATTCGTTCTACTTTGACAACTACGTCGCCTGCGCCGACCTTGCCGTCCAGGCTGCCGAGCTGCTAACCAAGATTTTCGAGAACTTCGATCCCGCGAAGATTCACGACATGCTCGAGAAGATGCATGCGATTGAGCATGCGGCAGACAAGAAGCACCATGAGCTCGAAGACGCCCTGCTCACCGCCTTTATCACCCCGCTTGAGCGCGAGGATCTAGACCTGATGAGCTGCTCGCTCGACACCGTGCTCGACCGCATTGAGGGCGTCGTGCAGCGCGTCTACTTCACCAACATCCAGAGCATCCACCCCGATGCCATCGTCATCGCTCACAAAGTGACCGACGCCTGCCGCGCTATGAAGGACCTGATGGTCGAGCTGCCCAACTACCGCAAGTCCAAGACGCTGCGCGAGCTGGTCATCCAGATCAACACCATCGAGTCCGAGGCCGACGAGCTCTACATCAACGCTATGCGCAACCTGCATGTCAACGGCAAGGATCCGCTCGAGGTCATCGCCTGGCGTGATGTCTACGCCTTCCTGGAGTACTGCGCTGACTGCTGTGAGAATGTGGCCGATGTTGTGGATTCGATTGTCATGAAGAACAGTTAATTGGGGGTACATGTCCCACCGGTCGCGGGCCCGGCCACTAATAACCTTTTTCACTCCGGCTGCAAGCAGAGTCGTTCAAAAGGTTATTAGTGGCCGGGCCCGCTCCCTTATGTACCACCATTGGGAACTTTGGCTGAGGGGTTGAGCGTGGTGAGGCCTTTGCTGTAATGGCCCTTGATTGCCCGGGGTATTACTTTGGTATTCGATGAGCGTTTGGCTGGATAGGGCTTTGGGTACCCTTTTGCTTAGTTTTGGGTTGTTTTATTAGCTTTGGAGGGCTTGTATGTCGTATTTGGATTTGGCTCGGGGTCGGTATTCTTGTCGTTTGTTTGAGGATCGTTCTGTTGAGCGGGCTGTGGTGGATGCTATTGTTGAGGCTGGGCGTATTGCTCCTTCTGCTTGTAATAATCATCCAACCCGTGTGATGGTGTTGGATACGCCTGAGCTTCTGGAGAAGGCTGCTGCTTGTCAGCCTCGGTTTGCTCGTGACGGGTCTATCTTTGGGGCACCGCTTATCTTTCTTATTTGCAGCGTTACCGATGACGCTTGGGTGCGCCCTTATGACCAGATGAACTCCAGTGCCATCGACACCTCGATCGTGTGCGATCAGATGATGATGGAGGCCGAGGAGCAGGGCCTGGGAACGTGCTGGCTGTGCCATTTTAAGCCCGAGGTGGCCTGTGAGCAGTTCTGCCTGCCCGAGGGCGTCTATCCCTATCACATGCTCGTCTGTGGCTATCCTGCCGACCACATCGCCGATCCCGAGCATCGCGAGGCCCGTACCATTCCCCTCCCCGACTTCCTCCTCAAGTAGATTTTTGGGACATGCCTTAATCCACCTTTGACCGCTCACCCGTTCGCCGAGTTCTGTGCCCTCAAACGCAGGACTCGGCGTTTTGTTTTGCAGGCTGCATACAGCCACAAAAAAGGACCCACAAGCTGTGGGCCCTTTCTAGGCGCTAAATGATAGCTGGATATTAGTCCAGGTCGTCGGCGGCGAAGTTGTCGATCGGTGCGAAGGGATCGGCAACGGGGATAACCGGCTCGGCGACGGGCAGCGGCTCGGCAGCAGGAACGGTCACAGCCGGAGAAGCGGCGGAACCGACCGGCGTGGAAGCCATGAGATCGGACGGGAAGGAGTTCTGAGCATCGTCCATGAAGTGCTGGATGAGCTTGAGGTACTCGGCCTTAAACTCCTCACGGGAAGCCTTAAGACGGTCGATCTCCTCAAGCTCGGCCTGCTTCTCGGTCAGAGCCTGGCGGATAACCTCGCGGGCCCTGTCTCTTATACACATCTGACGCTGCCGACGAAGGCTTAGG
>URWM01000227.1 GCA_900551655.1 uncultured Collinsella sp. | reverse complement strand
CGGAAGGGGTCCTGCGTTATCGCGACCTTCCGTGGCGCCGCACGCGCGACCCGTACATTATTTGGCTTTCCGAGGTTATGCTGCAGCAAACGCAGGTGCCGCGTGTGGAGACGCGTATGCCCGCGTGGCTCGACCGCTTTCCGACCGTGCAGGCGCTCGCCCAGGCCGCTCCTTCCGACGTTTTGGATGCCTGGCAGGGGATGGGCTACAATCGGCGTGCCCTGGCGCTTCACAGAGCCGCTCAGTGCGTTATGGAAGACTGGGGTGGGGAGTTTCCGCGTGAGACGCGCGACCTGGTCGCCCTGCCCGGTATTGGCCCGGCGACGGCGCAGGGCATCCGGTCGTTTGCGTTTGATCTTCCGGGCGTGTATCTGGAGACCAACGTGCGCACGGTCTTTCTGCATCATTTCTTTCCCGATGTGCCGGCCGTTCCCGATCGCGAGCTGGTGCCGCTGATTCAAGCTGCCTGTCCGGCGGCCCCCGGTGCGGCGGCGGATGAGATTGCGCCCTTTGCCGCGCCTCAAGACGATGCCGACACGCCGCGCGCGTGGTATTACGCGTTGCTGGATTACGGCGCGTATCTTAAAAAGACGCTGCCCAATCCGTCCAGGCGGTCGGCGGGCTATAGTCGTCAGTCCAAGTTTGAGGGCTCGCGCCGTCAAAAGCGCGCCCATATTGTGCGCATGCTGCTAGCGGCGCGCGATGGGCAGCCGGTGGGCATCACACTCGCCGAGGCCGTAGCGGGTGTCAACGAAATGGAGACGGCGGCAGGCCGCGAGCCGGTCGATCGTGATCTTGTCGCAGGCATTTTGGCCGACTTGGAGCGTGAGGGCTTTTGCCGCGTGGAGGGCAACCGCTGGCTAAGCGTGTAGCCCACCCGAATCTGAAAAACAGGATTGCAAGGTTTAGATTTTCGACATGAGGGCATCCTAAAGACAAGGCCGCTCGAAGCCTACGGGCGGCATATGTTGAAGGGAAGTACACCTATGGATTTTGAGAACTCTCAAACCAAGAAGAACCTCGAGGCCGCTTTTGCCGGTGAGTCCCAGGCGCATACCAAGTATCGCTACTACGCATCTAAGGCCAAGAAGGATGGCTACGTTCAGATCTCGAATATCTTTGCCGAGACGGCGGGCAACGAGTCCGAGCACGCCAAGCTGTGGTTTAAGTATCTGCACGACGGCGCCGTTCCCGACACTCTGGACAACTTGCGTGATGCCGCTGCGGGCGAGAACTACGAGTGGACCACGATGTACGACGAGTTCGCCAAGACCGCCGAGGAAGAGGGCTTTACCGAGATCGCCGCAAAGTTCCGTGGCGTCGGTGCTGTCGAGCAGGCTCACGAGGAGCGCTACAACAAGCTTGTCGAGCGCATTGAGTCGGGCGAGGTGTTTGAGCGCGAGGGCGTGAAGGTATGGAAGTGCCTGAACTGCGGGCACCTGCACGTTGGTGCCGAGGCGCCTGAGGTGTGCCCGGTGTGCAACCACCCGAAGGCGTACTTTGAGGAGCAGGTGGTGAACTACTAGCGCGTGGCGCTGGCTGCTGCGGAGCGCAGGGCGGGGAAATGCCTTTCCCTCTCGCTCACGGCTTCGCAGGGTCGCGCGAGGCAAAGGTTTCCCCGCCCTGCGCTCCGGCGTTGAGTCGTCGCATGCTCGTTACAGAAAAGCTGATAATAAGTTTGCGTGCCGCCCCTTTGGGGCGGCACTTTTTGTGTGGGGTCCCGGTCTTCACAATTTCCGTCAAGTTTTTGGTTAGGTTTTGGTCGGTTGGCCCAAGGGCGGAAGGGCAAAAGATTACTGGCGAAAAAAGCTCAAAGAAAGTGCTGGTAGGGGAGTTGTTGAGGTTTTCGACAGCTTTTGTCAGCAAGAAACTTTGCAGCTATTGCTACGGATTGCGTTGCCGTGGCCTTGGCGGTGCGGGATGCTGGGCGCAAGCGTCGAATGCTCCGATTGAGGAGGCCAGCATGGACCTGTTTCTTGAGACTCCGCAGCAACAAGCTGAGCGCATGTTGCGTCAGCAGCAACGGCTCATGGAGATGCAAATGCAAGGGGTAGCCGCCCAGTCCCCTGCGCAAAATGCCACGCCCGCGGTTTCGCCTGCGGGCGGATCGGCGCCAGAGAACTATTCCGTACAACAAGATTCATATGCGCAGGAGCTTGCGTTTGACAAGCGCCGCACACGTCACCGCCGCGTGGGCCAGCGCCTGCGCACATTAGCGATGATCGTGCTCATTCCGTTAGGACTTGCGGCGATTTTCTTGGTCTCGTATGCACTCACCTGCATCCTCAACGGTGCCTCGCCCAGCGAAGTGCTCCAACATCTGTCAGCCCTCGGCCAGCGCCTAGGCGATGTCGTAACAACCGTTCGCGCCGGCTGGGAGAGTTAGCGTTTGTCACATTAGGACTTCTAGGGTGTAGGGATTATCGCCACGAGTAGAATTCTTGCAACCTGTGGGTCCTGTCGTGCAACTGAATAGTATTATTGAAGATAAATAATAATAGGATTTGCTATGTATAAGCAGGATTTAGAGCGGACTCTTTTGGGCATTGACGAAGAGGCGGAGCTGGAAATAGGTCCAAGAGACGACAGGCCGAGCGTTGTATTGGTGGGAGGAAGCGCCTTCATGCTAAACGATGTGACGAATCGGTCGGTTACACATGACATTGATGTGTTTGAGGCAGATAGGTGCCTCCGCGAGATCATAGCTCGATACCCCGAGGTGAATGGTATGGCGGTGGCATATTGTAATCAGATGCCATTCAATTACGAAGATCGTTTGATTCCCGTAGATATTGGGGCGCGTTTTATCAGGTACTTTACGCCATCCTTGGAGGACCTGGCGGTAATGAAGCTCTATGCCTACCGTCCGAACGACATCGTCGACCTCCATAGCCGAGCGTTTATCGACCGACTTGATTGGGATCTGCTCGAACGGCTTATATTCGACGAGGGAGAAGCGCTGGCGTCGTCGCCTTCGGAGCGAAGCTATCAAGAGATGGTCTGTGCATACAGACAATACAAAAAGGAGGTGCTCGGTTGAATCTGACCTTTGAGGGATTTTTGAAAGGCTATTGCCGAGAGCTGTCCGGGCAGCAGTCGCTGAGTTTTAGAAAACTGGTTGAGCAGGCGACGACGGTTGCGCCGCGCGTGGCGGAGCCTCTGTTTTTGCTCGCTTTGGCGCAAGGAAAAGCCGAATACGTTCTGGGTTTATCCGAGGGTTCGTGGATGGAAGAGGATTACCGAGGCGTTTTGTCCTTGTACGATCAAGCGGGTGGCATGGCGTCTCTATGCGCCAAAAGTGAGCTCCCTAACCGTTATGCCAACGTTTGGCGTGCGTATAGAGCGGTGAAGGAAAAGCCAGTGGCGGACAGAAGGATCAACGCCCTGATGCGAAAAAGAACATTGGGGGCGCTAGGGGAATCGGGCGTAACGCGCTACGGTCTCTGCCGCGATTTGAATCTGAATAAGGGAAACGTGTACGCATACTTAGCCGGCGATGACTCAAAGGTGAGCAGGGAGACGGCGCGTCGCATTATGGAATATGCGGAAGAGAGAAGCTCCCAAGAAGGGGCCGGGCGCCCGATGCGTGTGGCGGGGTAAGATTGATCGCGGTTTTGATTGATAATCGATTGGGTTTGTTGGGCGGAGACTATGTCTGCTATTGATATCGTGCTTGTTG
>URWM01000226.1 GCA_900551655.1 uncultured Collinsella sp. | reverse complement strand
CGATGACTTTGTGGTCCTCGACGCTGACCTGGCCGCCGCCACGCAGACCGGCAAGTTCAAGGCCGCCTGCCCCGATCGCTTCTTCGATGTGGGCATCGCCGAGAGCAACCTGATGGGTGTTGCCGCCGGTATCGCAACCACCGGCCGCGTCGCCTTCGCGAGCAGTTTTGCCATGTTTGCCGCCGGCCGCGCCTTTGAGCAGGTCCGCAACTCCATCGGCTATCCGCACCTTAACGTTAAGATCGGTGCCACGCACGCCGGTATCTCGGTGGGCGAGGACGGCGCCACGCACCAGTGCTGCGAGGATATCGCCCTGATGCGCGTCATCCCCGGCATGACCGTGATTGTTCCCGCCGACGATGTCGAGGCCCGCGCCGTGACGCGCGCCGCCTACGAGTGCGACGGCCCCGTGTATATGCGCTTCGCCCGTCTAGCCTCGCCGGTTATCAACGACCCCGAGACCTACAAGTTCGAGGTAGGCAAAGGCATCGTCATGCGCGAGGGCACCGACGTCACCATCATCGCCTGCGGCCTGATGGTCGGCGAGGCGCTCGATGCCGCTGAGCAGCTTGCTGCCGAGGGCATCGATGCCGAGGTCATCAACATGCACACCATCAAGCCCATCGATGCCGACCTGATCGTCAAGAGCGCCACCAAGACCGGCTACGTCGTGACCGTCGAGGAGCACTCCGTGATCGGTGGCCTGGGCAGCGCCGTCGCCGACGTCCTGTGCGAGCAGTGCCCGACGCCGCTCAAGAAGATTGGCGTCAACGATACCTTTGGTGAGTCCGGCCCGGGTGCCGAGCTCCTGCACAAGTACGGCCTGGACGCCGCCAACATCGTGGCGACCACCAAGGAGTTCTTGGCCTAGGGCAAGACGAGGCAAAGTATCGCTTCAGCAACCGTATGCAATCCATAACAGGGGCGTCCTCAAAGAGGACGCCCCTGTTTTTTGTCGGCAACAAACAAATTAGGCCCGCACCAAGTAAAGGCTTTCTCCGGGAAACGGGCCCAGACCAGCAAAGTGCAATTCAGCCCCCAAGCACGGTGCTGCTGCACCCAAGTAAAACGCAGCGACCCCTTAGTTATCGCAGGCCGGACACAGGGTTACTCTCCAAATCTTTCCGCAGGACGGAGGAGCCCCCGCCGCACGTAGTGCGCAGCGGAGGCTCCGACATGTCCGAGGACGATTTGGAAAGTAACCCTGTGTCCGGCCGGAGGGACCCAAACACGGCCATGCTTCTTATGTGCAGCAAAGCTAATGCTGCTAAAATATTAAGCGCTCATGTAGTTTAAACGCACGACGATAAGGAGCACCAGTGGGTAACCACTTCCGTACCTCCGGTGCGGGCGATGAAGCCCCCAAGACGCAGCCGAGCGTCGCGGGCAGTCGTTTCGCTACTCCGGATTCAGAGGATCAGCTGTTTAGCCCGATCCCCGCACAGCCGGCAGATCAGGCACAGCCGGCATCCGATCCCTTTGCCTACAATCCAACCAGCGATGTCGCGCTTTCCGGCACGGCGGGTTTTGAGCCCGTTCAGGTCGTGACCGCTCGCGTGGAGCAGCCTCAGGCTGGTGCCGCCACGCCGCAGCCTACCATGGCCGGCATTCCCGACCCCTTGTCCCCTGCGACGCCGGCTCCTCAGCCTGCGCAGTCCGGTCTCTTTGCCGCTATTCCCGACCCCACGCAGCCTGCTGCCCCGGTGGTCGAGAGCGATCAGGCAGCCGAGGTCGCAAGCCTCGACAACGCGCTCAACAACCCCGATTTTACGTCGGTGTTTGCGCCCATCGATCCGCAGGCCAGCCGCAAGAAGATGGCCAAGCAGGCCGGTGTCGAGCCCGTCATCCTTATGGAGCATGTCACCAAGATCTATCCGGCACAGCCCAACAAGCCTGCACTCGACGACATCAACATCGAGATCTATCCGGGCGAGTTCGTCTTCCTGGTCGGTCACTCCGGCTCGGGTAAGACCACGCTGCTGTCGACGCTCAACCGCGACGTCAAGCCGACGAGCGGCCGCATCCTGGTTGCCGGTCAGGACCTCATGAAGATCAAGAACCGCAAGGTTCCGTTCCTGCGCCGCCAGATTGGCGCCGTGTTCCAGGACTTTAAGCTCCTGCCGCAAAAGACCGCCTACGAAAACGTGGCGTTTGCCCTGCAGTGCATCGGCAAGCCCAAGGGCGTCATTCGCAGCCAGGTGCCCGAGGTGCTGCGTCTGGTCGGCCTGGCCGATCAGATGGACTCGCTGCCCGACCAGCTTTCCGGTGGCGAGCAGCAGCGCGTTGCCGTCGCCCGTGCTATGGTCAACCGTCCGCCGCTGCTGATCTGCGACGAGCCCACGGGCAACCTCGACCCGGCGATTTCGCTGGGCATCATGAAGCTGCTCGAGCGCATTAACCGCACCGGTACCACCGTGATCGTCGCTACGCACGACCGTGAGATGGTCGATAGCATGCACCGTCGCGTGATCGCCCTTGAGGGCGGCCACGTAATCCGCGACCAGGAGAGGGGAGGTTACGGCAACTATGGCACCAACTAACGTGGGCTACTCCTTCAAAGAGGCAATCAGCCACTTCTTCCGTAACTGGACTACCTCGCTCGGCGCCGTCATCACGATCTTCCTTTCGCTGTTTATCATCGGCCTGTTCATCATGGGCTCCGCGATGCTGAACTCCGTGATCGGCACCGTCGAGGATCAGGTTGTCATCAACGCGTTCATTAGCGATGACGCTGATCAGGCCGATGTTCAGGCTTTTGAGGCCGAACTTAAGACGTGGAATAACGTCAAGTCCGTGACCTATAAGGACAAGGACGACGCGCTGGCCGAGTATACGAGCAAGATGTCGGGCAACGCCGACGCCACCATGAGCGCGCTCGATGGCCAGAACCCGCTGCCGGCTTCCTTTGCTATTGAGATGGACGATCCGTCCAAGGTCGAGAGCACGGCAGAGAAGCTCAAGAAGGATGCCGATTTCCAGAAGATCGCGGATGACGGCGACGTCAACGCGAGCGTGCTGTACGGCCAGGAGGAAGTGAGCCGCCTGTTCCAGGTGACCAACTACATCCGCATTGCCGCCGTGGTGCTCGTTGGCCTTCTGACCTTTATCGCATTCATCTTCATCAACAACACGATTCGCCTGTCCATCACGGCGCGTCGTCGTGAGATTGCGATTATGCGTCTGGTCGGCGCCAGCAACGGCTTCATTCGCGGCCCGTTTATCACCGAGGGCGTGCTGCAGGCCATTTTGGGCTCGCTGCTTTCCATCGGCGTTCTGGAGCTGCTGCGCAATTTGATGATTCCGCGTCTGCAGGAGAGCATCGGCTGGATGTCGTTTGCCCTGCCGATGCGGTACTACCTGGTGACCTATGCTGCGCTGATTCTGGTCGGCGTGATTATCGGTCTCTTTGGTTCTGCCATCGCCATGCGCCGCTACCTGCGCGTGTAAGCATGCCTGGAATTCACCCCTTCCAACGGGTCGTCTCTTATGGGGCGGCCCGTTTTTTGATCCCTAGGGGACGAAGGAAACGAATCATCGTAGCGCTGGTCTATCTATGTGATCCGTTTTCCTTCATCCCCTAGGGATCATTTGGGTAGACTCTTGGGATGTAAACGGCAATCGATAGTTAGGAGGCGCCATGGCTGTCTCTTATACACATCTCCGAGCCCACGAGACGTAGAGGAATCTCG
>URWM01000225.1 GCA_900551655.1 uncultured Collinsella sp. | reverse complement strand
GGCTCGGAGATGTGTATAAGAGACAGGCCCAACGCCGTGTGGCACGAGGGCGACGGCCGTGGCGTTTGGCAGCTGCCCTGCGACATCGCGCTGCCCTGCGCTCGCGAGAACACGCTGCTGCTCGAGGACGCCCAGGCGCTCGTCGCCAACGGCTGCAAGGTGGTCGGCGAGGGCGCGAACATGCCCACGACCATCGAGGCCACGACCTACTTCCAGGAGAACGGCGTCGCCTTTATGCCTGGTAAGGCTGCCAACGCCGGTGGCGTGCTCGTGTCCGGCCTGGAGATGAGCCAGAACGCCGAGCACCTGTCCTGGACCTTCGAGGAGGTCGACGGCAAGCTCGAGCAGCTCATGCGCGGCATGTTCCACAACGTGGACGACACCGCCAAGGAGTATGGCCAGGAGGGCAACTTTGTCATGGGCGCCAACATCGCCGGCTTCCTGAAGGTTGCCGACGCCATGCTCGCCCAGGGCGTCTGCTAAACCCTGCCTGACATAGCATGTAACGAGGCTCTCGGCTCAACGCCGGGAGCCTTTTTTGATCCGAAGGGGACGGAGGAAAACGGTTCATTTTGTCCCGACACGAGCTGTGCCCCCTCGTTTGGTACACTTAAACGTACTGGACAAGTGGAGAGATGGGGGAGAACGTGCTCAAGTTCGGTACCTACGTCCGTGTTGGAAACGCGGCCGAAGCCTATGAGCTCTTACAGAAGAACCGCAACAACAAGATTGTGGGCGGCGGCATCTGGATGCGTCTGGGTTCGCGTCGTGTGGCGACGGCGATTGACCTTTCGGCCTGCGGACTCGATCAGATCGAGGAGACCGAGACCGAGTTTCGCATCGGCGCCATGTGCACCCTGCGCCAGCTCGAGCGCCATGTCGAGCTCAACGCGCTTGTCAACAACGTCTTTGAGTTCGCCGTCCACGATATCGTGGGCGTGCAGCTGCGCAATACCGCCACGGTAGGCGGCAGCATCTACGGCCGCTTTGGCTTCTCTGACGTGCTCTCGGCCTTTTTGGCGCTCGATTCATATGTTGAGCTGACGGGTGCCGGCCGCGTGCCGCTCGCCGAGTTTGTCGACATGGGTTACGTGCGCGACGTTATCGAGCATGTCGTGGTCGTCAAGCACGATTACCGCGCAAGCTATGAGGCCGTGCGCAAGGCCGCGACCGACTTCCCCTCCTTAAACGTCACCGCTGCCTGGTGGGACAACAGCTGGCATGTCACCGTGGGTGCCCGTCCGCTGCGCGCGACCCTGCTGCAGGGCGAGGCATGCGGCTTGGTGAACGAGCGGCCTTCCGAGGATGAGCTGCGTGCCCTTGCCGCGTCCGTGCGCGCGCTGAGCTACGGCACCAACCTGTGGGGCTCAGCCGAGTACCGCCGTCGCATCTCGGCGCCGCTTGCCGTGCAGGCCGTGCGCCGCGCCGCCGGCATCGAGCTTTCGGCCGCGCTTGCCCGCGAGCTCGAGACCGTGCAGATCCCTAAGTTCGCCACGGACGAGTATTCCTGCCGCCGCGTGCCCGGCGTCGATTCTAGCGAGGTGCGCTAATGGCTGCCAAACTCATCGATCTTTCCTTTACGCTCAACGGCCGCAAGGTCAAGGTTCAGATTGCCCCCGACACCATGCTCTTTGCGTTGCTGCGCGAGCAGGGTTGCGCGTCGGTGCGCTGTGCCTGCGAAACCACCAACTGCGGCCTGTGCACGGTGTGGCTCGACGGCGACCCGGTGCTGAGTTGCTCGGTTCCCGCGGCGCGCGTCGAGGGTCGTACCATCACCACGCTTGAGGGCCTTAAGGCCGAGTCTGAGGCACTGGCCCGTGCGATGGCTGCCGAAGGCGCCGAGCAGTGCGGTTTTTGCGCCCCCGGCCTCATCATGAACGTGCTGGCGCTCGCCCGCGCCGCCAAGGAGGACCCGAGCCTCGTCGCCACGCGCGAGGAACTCTCACGCCAGCTCGCCGGCAACCTCTGCCGTTGCAGCGGCTACGAGAGCCAGCTGCGCGCCATCGTCCGCTTCCTTAACGAATCCGGCGTGCAGGTGGGCTTCGAGATGCCCGAGCTGCCCGTCAACGACACGAGCTCCGACGGCGTCACCTACAAGCAGATCACCCACAAGCAGCCCAAGAAGGATTCGAAGGCCCTGCTCGAGGGCCGTCCCGTCTACACGGGCGATATGGTGCCCGCCGGCCCGCTCATCGTCAAACTCAAGCGCAGCCCCTATGCCCGTGCCAAGATCCGTTCCATCGACACCTCGCGCGCCCTGAAGGTGCCGGGCGTCGTGGGCGTCTACACCTACGAGGACGTGCCCAAGCGCCGCTTTACCATCGCCGGCCAGAGCTATCCGCAGCCGAGTCCCTACGACCGCCTGATTCTCGAGAACCTTGTGCGCTATCAAAACGAGGAGGTGGCGATTGTCGCTGCCGACGATGTCAAGGCGGCTTATCCGGAAGTGGTTCTCGACAACTGCCGTGAATGGAAGATTGGCTTGAACGCTATTGTCGGAGGCAAGGAGATGGCTGTCGAGCCGCGTGCGCTTGACTGGACATCAAGCGACGCATCGGTGGTGACTGTTGCCGACGGCGTGGCGAAGGGATTGAAAAACGGAACGGCGACGCTGACGGGTGTCAAGGATGGCATTATGTGCACTGTCGGCGTTACGGTGCAGTGCCCTACGGCGGAACTGATGCCTATTGAAGACGCATCGAATCCGGAGGCTTGGAAAATTGAGAGTTACAATGTGAAAGGTGATGCGGCGATAACTGCGCTCGCCGGAGGCGGTCTGGCAGTCGACTTCGCTCTGTCGGGCACTCGTGCGCCCAACCTTACTCTTGTCCCTGTTCAGCCTATGTATCTCTACAGCCTTCCTGACGAACTGCGGCTTACTATGAAACTGACTGGCGGTGTGGCTGTCAAGAACTCGGTGGCGTCGTTCACGCTTGCCGACGGCAGCAATGTGTCGGCTAATCTGTCGGGATTTGAGTCGGGCGACGCTCAAGATTATACGGTTGACTTTGCGCAAATTGCCGATGTCGACAATGTGGGCATTTTCCCGATAAGTCTCAATTCGTTGCGCCTCAATCTGTCGGGCGGAAAGAAAGACACTGCCTATCGTCTTGAAATCCCGTCGATGAAGATGCGCTACAAACATTTCAACGATGCCGGCGTATATGATCTGACTGTCGACGACGCCGATGTCGCGCCTGTCTATTACAACCTGCAGGGCATGCGGATTGCAAAACCGCAGCCTGGAACTGTGGTAATCGTGAAACGCGGTGCGAGAGTGACAAAAGAGATTGTTGTGGAATAGTGATTGCTGTTCTGCAGTTGACAAAAAAACGGGAAGCCGCCAAGCTTCCCGTTTTTTTGTTGCCTGTTGTCAGTCTTCCTCCGGAGGAAACTTCGGAACGAGGCGCATAAGCCTCAGAATCTGCGAGCGGCGCTTCTTCATGTATGACGAAGGATTGGCGGAGTCGAATCGCAGCGGATTGGGCAAAGTGGCGGCGATAAGTGCACATTGGCGGGCGGTCAGCTGGTCGGCGGTGGTGTTGAAGTTTTGTTCAGCCACAGCCTCCACGCCGTAGAGTCCGTCGCCGGTCTCGATAGAGTTCAGATATACCTCCATGATGCGCTCCTTGCTCCACAGAGCCTCTATAAGCACAGTGCAATAAGCCTCGAAGCCTTTTCTCACCCACGATGACGA
>URWM01000224.1 GCA_900551655.1 uncultured Collinsella sp. | reverse complement strand
CCTAAGCCTTCGTCGGCAGCGTCAGATGTGTATAAGAGACAGTCGCCGGCACGCTCGCGCAGAACGGCGAGGCCACGTGCGACTGCCACGGCCATGACCACGCCCACGCCCATGGCGAGTCCTGCAGCTGCCACGGCCATCACGAGGACGAGGGCCACGAGGGCTGCGGCTGCCACTAACGGCACAGCACCTCGAGCTCGGGGCGCGACGACGAACGCAACCCAACAATCAAAGCCAACAACAAAGGCCACCCGGTAGCTTCCGAGTGGCCTTTGCCATATCAAGCTGGAATTACAGCCCTATTTCTTATTACGCATCTGCGCTTCCATCTGGCGCAGCAGCTCCATATCGGACTTGGGACCGCCCGTGCCCAGGCCGCCCATGCCGCCCAGACCCATAGCGTCCAGGCCAGGGATGTTGGGCATGCGCATCTTCTTGCCCTTCTTTCCCTTCTTGCCCTTTTTGCCGCCGGCCTGTGCCTGATTGGCCATCGTGCGCATGCGCCCCATCATCTTGTTCATCTCGCCCCACTGCTTCATAAGGCTGTTGACCTCGGTGGGGGTCACGCCGGCGCCCTTGGCAATGCGGGCGCGGCGCTGGCCGTTGATGATGGAGGGACGCAGGCGCTCCTCCTTGGTCATCGACATGATGATGGCCTCGTTCTTATCGAAGATACCCTCGTCCAGGTTGCCGCCCATCTGGTTAAGCGCGCGCTGGCCGCCGGGGAGCATACCCAGGATGCCCTTCATGCCGCCCATCTTCTTGACGGCCTTCATCTGATCGAGCATATCGTTCATGGTGAAGCCCTCGCGCAGCATGCGCTCGGCAGCCTCGAGCTGCTCGGCGTCGGCCGCCTCCTGGGCTTTCTCGATAATACCTACGACGTCGCCCATGCCCAGAATGCGCTTGGCCATGCGATCGGGATAGAACGGCTCAAGCGAATCGGGTTTCTCGCCCATGCTCACAAACTTGATGGGCTTGCCGGTCACCTGGCGCACCGAAAGTGCGCCGCCGCCACGGGCATCGCCGTCGAGCTTGGAGATAATCACGCCATCAAAGTCGGTGCGCTCGGCAAACGTCGAGACCACGTTGACGATGTCCTGACCGGTCATGGCGTCGACGACCATCAAAACCTGGTCAGGCTTGACGGCCTTCTTGATGTCGACGGCCTCCTGCATCATCTGCTCGTCGATCTGAAGACGACCGGCGGTATCGACGATGACCACGTCACGCAGGTGGTCGACGGCCTCCTGAATGGCGCCCTTGGCAATGTCGACCGGGTGCGCGCCGTCGCCGCGGAAGACCGGCACACCGATCTCGCCACCGAGCGTGGCCAGCTGGTCGGCAGCGGCGGGGCGGTAGACGTCGCACGCGGCGAGCAGCGGCGAGCGGCCCTGCTTCTTGAGCAGGTAGGCAAGCTTTACGGCAGCCGTGGTCTTACCGGAGCCCTGCAGGCCCACGAGCATGATGACGTTGGGGATGCGGTTGCTAAAGACGAGCTTGCTCTCGGTTGAGCCGAGCATCTCGGTGAGCTCGTCGAGCACGATCCTGACGACATTTTGCGCCGGCGACAGCGACTCCATGACCTCGGCGGTCATGCAGCGCTCCTTAGTCTTGGCAACGAACTCCTTGACGACCTTAAAGTTAACGTCGGCCTCGAGCAGCGCCATTCGAATATCGCGCATGGCCGAAGTAATATCGGCCTCGGTCAGCTTACCCTTACCGCGCAGGCGGTCAAATGTGTCGTTGAGGCGATCGCTCAGGGAATCAAACACTGGTTACTCCTTAGTTGGACTCGCCCACCAGGGCGCGGCAGAAATCTTTGGCGTTAAACTCCTGCAGGTCATCGACCTGCTCGCCCACGCCGATGCGCAGGATCGGGAGCTTGAGCTTCTCGGCCACGGCCATGGCGATGCCGCCCTTAGCCGTGCCGTCGAGCTTAGTCATGATAATACCGTCCAGGCCCAGCGCCTCGTTAAACTCGAGCGCCTGGTTCAGACCGTTCTGACCAGTGGCGGCATCGATCACAAGCACGACCGAGACCGGCATGGGACCGGCGGCCATATTGGCGGCGCGCTTACGGGTCACATTGACCACCTTGGCGAGCTCGCGCATGAGCTCGGGGCTCGTGTGCAGACGACCGGCGGTATCGATGAGCACCAGGTCGCTACCGCGCTTATCGGCCTCGTCGAGCACGTCATAGCACACGCTCGCCGGATCGGAGCCGCGGTCACGCTTAATGACGGGTACGCCGGCACGCTGGCCCCAAACATCGAGCTGCTCGATGGCGGCGGCGCGGAAGGTGTCGGCCGAACCGATCACCACGTTCTTGCCGCGGGAAGCCATGGCGCTCGCGATCTTGCCGACCGTGGTGGTCTTACCGGCACCGTTGATACCGACAAACAGCACGCAGCTCGGCGTATCAGAAAACGGGTCGCGCTCAACAGGCACAAAATGGCCCTCGAGCTGCTCGGCCAGGGCGCGGCGAAGCTGCGGGGCGGTCTTGAGGTTCTTCTTGGCAGCGGCATCACGCAGGTCATCGGAGACTTGAATGGCGACCTCGGCACCCATGTCACCCATGACGAGAGTGTCCTCTAGGTCCTCCCAAAAATCCTCGTCGACCTCGCCGCCAAAATAAAAGACCTCGTTGAGGGCCTCGCGGCTGCGCTCAAGTCCGCGCGAGAGAGCATCGAAGAATCCCATTATGCATTCACGACCTTTCCGGTTTCGCGATCGAGTTTTTGCGAGACGACGCGGCTGACGCCGTCGGCTTGCATCGAGACGCCGTAGAGGACGTCAGCGTCCTCCATAGTACGGCGCTGATGCGAGATAACCAAGAGCTGCGTATCGGAACGCAAAACATCGAGCGCGCCGATGAGCTTGGACAGGTTGGCGTCATCGAGCGCCGCCTCGACCTCGTCCAGCACATAGAACGGCACCGTACGCGTGCGATACACGGCAAAGAGCAAGGCGAGCGCCGTCAGGCTCTTCTCGCCGCCCGACATGAGCATCATCTTGGTGATGCGCTTGCCGCGCGGCTGCGCCACGACCTCGATGCCCGTCTCGGCAGGATGCTCGGGGTCGGTCATCTCCAGATGCGCCTGGCCACCCGGGAACAGCATGGCGAAGATCTCGCGGAAGTTCGCATCGACCTTCTCAAAGGTCACCAGGAAGGCCTTACGCATCTTGCGGTCGATGGCCACGGTGATCTTGGTGAGCGCCTTACGCGCGCTCTCCAGATCGGCCAGTTGCTCCTCGATGTAATCGGCGCGGCGCTTGAGCTGCTCGTACTCCTCCATGGCAACCTGGTTCACAGGGCCCAGGTTGTTGATTTGGCGCACGAGCTGGTTGAGCTCACGCTCGGCGGCGTCGCGGTCGGTAGGCGCCGGCAACATGAGCGCTTCCTCGAGCACCGTGGTGCCATCGGCGGTAATAGCCTTGATGGCCGCCTCTACCTGCACCTCGAGCTTGCCGCGTGCGACCTTGAAATCATTTTGCGTCGCCGTGGCGGCATCGACCCGCTCCTTGGCGCGGGAGACCTCGGCCTTGGCGTCCTCGATGGTCTTCTTGAGCGAGGCGGAGTCTGCCTCCTCGAGCGAAGCCTGGTCACGAAGGCGCGCGGCCCAGTCCGAGGCGCGCTCCAGCAGGGCCGAGTAACGCTCGTGCATCTGTCTCTTATACACATCTGACGCTGCCGACGAAGG
>URWM01000223.1 GCA_900551655.1 uncultured Collinsella sp. | reverse complement strand
GTGTATAAGAGACAGACATTGTGAGTGGCGAGGATGCGGCCGATCGCGCCGCGCGTAGCCTTGCCGCCTACGTGGGCCTGGCGCACGTGTGCCGTTTTCCCGAGCGCAAGGACTACCCTTGGCGCGAGCAGGCGCCCGACGACGCCGTGGTGGCCCAGCGCTGCGAGGCGCTCGGGCGCATCGCGCGCGGGGACAACTGCATCATGGTTGCCTCGGCCCGTGCGCTGCTGCGCTGCGTGCCGCCGGTCGAGAGTCGCTATTGGGAGTCCACCGCTTTTGCGGTAGGCGAGGAGATTCCTTTTGACGAGGTGCCGCAGCGTCTGGTGGGCATGGGTTACACCAATGCCGGCGCCGCCGACGCGCCCGGCCTGTTCCGTGTGCACGGCGACACCGTCGAGGTATTCCCCGCACAGGAAAAGGCGCCCGTGCGCATTGAGTTCTTTGGCGACGAGATCGATCGCATCCGCCGCATGGTGAGCTCAACGGGGCAGACCATCGGCAACGAGGACAGTATCGAGATCTTCCCGTGCCGCGAGTTGGCGCTTACCGACGACGCCGTCCACAACATGCACGTGGCGCTCTACCGCGCAAGCCAGAGCGATAGCAAGCTGGCGGCGCTGCTCGAGATGGTGGATGCGCGCATCGTCACGCCCGAGCTCGACCGCTTTTTGCCGGTGATGTACGGTCAGACCGTAAGCCCGCTAGCACACGTGAGCGGCAAGGCACTCGTGGTTCTGTCCGAGCCGCGCTCGCTGTTCGACGACTGCCTGCGCGCCTACGAGGATATCGAGGCCCGTGCCGGCGAGGCGGGGGTTGACCGTCTAGACGGCTTGTACGTGCGCGCCCAGCAGCTCGACTTTGGTGCCCAGCAGCGCCTGAACTACGTAAGCCTCATCCGTGCCGGCGGTGCGGTGACGGCCGAGCTCAAGATTGAGCAGCCGGCCATTGCGGGCTCGGACAACCGCTTTATGACGCGCATTCAGGAAGTCGTGGGCAAGCGCTACGCCTGCGTGTTCGCCATTCCCGATCGCGGCGCGCGCGAGTCGATGGAGCTCACCTTTGGTGACGAGGGCATTACCTTTGAGGAATCGCTAACGGCCGCGCCCGAAAACGCCGGCGCCATCGGCGACCACGTGCGCGTGGCAGCGGCGGATTCCGCCGATCGCGCCGCACGCCAGGAGGCCCATGCTTCCATTCGCGAGCGCCGAGCCGACGCGCTTAACGCCCGCTCGCTCGAGGCGGGTGCCGCCCAGGCGGCCGCCGGTGCCGCCGTGCCCACCATCTCGCGCGGGCGCGTGACCTTTGTGGACGCTGCCCTGCCGCAGGGCGTGGTGGTCCCCGATGCCAACCTGGCCGTGTTCTCGATCGCCGACCTCAACGCCCGCATGGACGCCAACCGCGCGCGCAGCCGCCGCAAGGTGGACATTACGCAGATCACGTTCCCGTTTAAGCCGGGCGACTACGTGGTGCACGCCACCCACGGCATCGCGCTCTTTAGCGAGATCGCGCGCCAGGAAGTGGGCGGCAAGGAACGCGACTACTTTTTGCTGGAATACGCCGATGGTGACAAGCTCTACGTGCCGCTCGAGCAGGTCGACCGCATCACGCGCTATGTTGGCCCCGACGGCGACAAGCCGCGTCTGACCAGGCTCAACACCGCCGACTGGACGCGGGCCACCAACAAGGCGCGCAAGAATGCCAAAAAGCTGGCGTTTGATCTGGTCGATCTGTATACGCGTCGCTCGTCGATTACCGGTATCGCCTGTCCGCCCGATACGCCCGAGCAGATCGAGATGGAGCAGAGCTTCCCTTACGACGAGACGCGCGACCAGCTGGAGGCTATCGCCGACATCAAGGCCGACATGGAGGCACCCAAGCCCATGGACCGCCTGCTGTGCGGCGACGTGGGTTTCGGCAAGACCGAGGTCGCCCTGCGCGCGGCCTTTAAGTGCGTGGACTCCGGCCGCCAGGTCATGGTGCTCTGCCCCACGACCATTCTGGCCCAGCAGCACTACGAGACGTTCTTTGAGCGCTTTGCCCCGTTTGGCCTGGAGGTCGAGGTGCTCAGCCGCTTCCGTACCCCGGCGCAGCAAAAGCGCGCGCTTAAGGCGTTTGCCGAGGGCACGATTGATGTGCTCATCGGCACGCACCGTCTGCTTTCGGCCGACGTGAACCCCAAGAACCTGGGCATGGTGATCATCGACGAAGAGCAGCGCTTTGGTGTGCAGCACAAGGAGCAGCTCAAGAACCTGCGCGAGCAGATCGACGTGCTCACGCTTTCGGCAACGCCCATCCCGCGTACTATGCAGATGGCCACGAGTGGCGTGCGCGACATGAGCCTGATCACCACACCGCCGACCGGGCGTCGTCCCGTGATCGTGCGCGTGGGGGAGTACGACCCCGACGTGGTGAGCGCGGCGATTCGCCTGGAGGTGGGCCGCGGCGGCCAGGTGTATTACGTGTCCAACCGCGTCAAGACCATCGACGACGCCGTGGCGCGCGTGCACGAGGCCGCGCCCGAGGCGCGCGTGGGCGTGGCGCACGGCAAGATGAGCCCGCGCGAGGTCGAGGACGTGATGATCGAGTTCGCGACCAAAAAGATCGACGTGCTCATCGCCACGACCATCGTGGAGAGCGGCATCGACAACGCGACCGCCAACACGCTCATCATCGAGGACTCGCAACGCTTGGGCCTGGCACAGCTCTACCAGCTCAAGGGCCGTGTGGGCCGCTCTGCCACGCAGGCCTACGCGTACTTTATGTTCCCGGGCGAGCTGCCGCTCACCGAGGAGGCAACGGCGCGCCTGACCGCGCTTTCCGAGTTCCAGGACCTGGGCAGCGGCATGCGCATCGCCATGCGTGACCTGGAGATCCGTGGTGCCGGCTCGCTCATGGGCGCCGAGCAGCACGGCAACCTGTCGAGCGTGGGCTTTGATCTGTTTACGCAGATGCTGGGTCAGGCAGTGGCCGAGGCGCGCGGCGATGACGATGCCGGCGTGGAGGCGGCGAGCGTGGGCATCAACCTGCCGGCCGACTACTTCTTGTCCGAGGAGTACCTGCCGGCGGTGGATCAGCGCGTGCTCGTGTACCGTAAGCTCGCAGCGGCCGAGGACCTGGAGAGCATCGATGAGGTACAGGAAGAGACCGAGGCCGCGCACGGTGAGCTGCCGTTGGCGGGGCTCAACCTGTTCAACCGCGCGCGCATCCGTATTCGCGGCGAGCGCCTGGGGCTCGAGAGCGTCACGCTCAGCGGCGGTCGTATCACGTTTTTGGGCATCGACGTGCCCAAGAAGGTGGCCTTTGAGCTTAAGACTCGCTACGGTGCGGTGAACTTTCCCAAGAGCCGCAAGCTGTCGGTGCCCTACAAGGCGGGCGCCGGCGCGGGCAGCGGCCTGGGTCGCGGCCTCGACGCCAACGACGGCACCGGCCCCGTGGCGGCGGCGCTCATGCTGCTGCAGCAGCTGGGTGCTAGTGACGACGATTAGTGATCCGAAGGGGACGGAGGAAAACGGATCATTTCCCCGTCATCTTGCAGGCTGACCGCACTTCACCCGACCGAAAGGAAAGTATGTTCGGGTATATCTATAAGAAAGATGCCGCTGCTATCGCGGTCATCCTGGCCTTTTGTCTGCTCGCTGGGTCGTTTTTCGATTATCAGCTGTCTCTTATACACATCTCCGAGCCCACGAGACGTAGAGGAATCTCG
>URWM01000222.1 GCA_900551655.1 uncultured Collinsella sp. | reverse complement strand
CTCGACGACATTGCGCGGGGCATTGGTGCTGACGTCCCGTTCTTTTTGCACGCGAGCCCTGCGTTCTACGTAGGTGGGGGAGACGTGCTGGCAACCGAGTACCCCGCACTACCCGCGACACCCGTCGTGCTGGTCAAGCCGCGCGAGGCAAGCGTTTCAACAATTGAAGCCTATCGACGTTTTGACGAGACTCCAGCGCCTGCGGACAAGCCCGGAGCGATCGCATCTGCCCTTCGCTCGGGAGACGCAGAGGCGGCCTACGCGCTCGTCCACAACAACCTGGGTGTCATTTCCGCGCAGATGGAGCCGCGGATTCAAACGGTGCTCGACTGGCTTCGTTCACAGGACGGTACCATTGCCGCAAACGTGTGCGGTTCGGGTGCCTGCTCGTTTGCTCTCTGCGATACCGCCGCCACGGTAGTCAATCTCGCGGCAGTCGCTCAACAAAACGGCTGGTGGGCTTATGCAACGGAGCTCGTTTCCGACACGGTTCGCATTGAAGCGCCAAAGAAATTAAAATTTCTCTAGCACGCGGCGAAAAACTTTGTTACTATAGTCGAGCTAACGGGTTGTGGCTCAGTTTGGTAGAGCACTGCGTTCGGGACGCAGGGGTCGCTGGTTCAAATCCAGTCAACCCGACCAGAGCATGAGGAGGGACCGCTTCTTGCGGTCCCTTTTTTTAGCTAGTGTTGTGATACCGCGATACCCGCGGTATACTCATTCGAGCTTGTCTCGCTGTATTGTGGAGGTCTACATGTTTGGACTGAGGGCTCCTGAGCTCATCATTATTCTCGTTGTTGTCCTGATTATCTTCGGGCCCAAGAACCTGCCGAAGCTCGGCAAGTCCCTCGGCTCTACCGTCAAGAATATCCGCGAGGGTATGGAGGGCGACGATAAGGGCGAAACCAAGCAGGCCGAGGAGGTTGTGGTCGAGGAGTCCGAGGAGGACAAGGAGATCGCAGAGCTCGAGGCCAAGCTCGCTGCTGCCAAGCAAAAGAAGGCAGAGGACAGCGACGCGGACGCAGAGTAGTCCCATCCCTTTGGGGTGAGCACCTGACCGGCTTGCCCGCAGGCTAGCCGGTCTTTTTCGTTTTGTTGACAGTTGATTGTTTGATCAGAGTTGGGGAGATATCCGTATGGACGCAAGCCAGATCGTACTGACCGCTGAGGGCCGCCAGAAGCTCGTCGAGGAGCTCGCTTGGCGTGAGGGCGATTACGCCAAGGAGATCGTCGAGGACATCAAGGAAGCCCGCGCGTTCGGCGACCTTTCGGAGAACTCCGAGTACGACGCCGCTAAGGACAAGCAGGCCCAGAACGCCGCTCGTATTGCCGAGATCCAGGCCATCCTCGCCAACGCTCAGGTTGCTGCCACCACGGGCGACCTGACCGTCTCCATCGGTTCCACCGTTTCGCTGATTGATCCCAACGGCGAGGTCATGGAAGTCACGCTCGTCGGTACCACCGAGACCAACTCGCTCGAGCACAAGATCTCCAACGAGTCTCCGGTCGGTCACGCCATCATTGGCCATGGCGAGGGCGACTCCGTCGAGGTCGTTACGCCTTCCGGCAAGACCCGCGTCTACACCATCGCAAAGATCGCACGCTAGACCACGGTCCCGCGTAAAGGTATGTTTTCGCTCCCTGGGACCGAATCCTGGGGAGCGTTTTAGTTTGAGGAGCTAACTATGGCAGAGAACCAGAACGCCGCCGAGCAGGCATCGACGCTCAACGACGAGCGCGCCACCCGCCTGGCCAAGCGCGCCGCCCTGTTCGAGGCGGGCCAGAACCCGTATCCCGAGCACTCCGAGATTGAGGACTACGTCGTCGACATCGAGACTAAGTACGCCGAGCTCACCGATGGCGAAGACACCGAGGACGTCGTGAAGATCGGCGGCCGTGTGGTCGCCAAGCGCGGTCAGGGCAAGATCATGTTCATCGTCGTGCGCGACGCGACCGGCGAGATCCAGCTGTTCTGCCGCATCAACGATATGGACGAGGCCGCCTGGAACACGCTCAAGGCACTCGACCTGGGCGATATCCTGGGCGTGACCGGCGTAGTCGTGCGCACCAAGCGTGGCCAGCTTTCCGTTGCCCCCAAGAGCGCGACGCTGCTGTCCAAGGCCGTTCGCCCACTGCCCGAGAAGTTCCACGGTCTCTCCGACAAGGAGACCCGCTATCGCCAGCGCTACGTCGACCTGATCGCCAATGACGACGTTCGCGAGACCTTCCGTAAGCGTTCGCAGATTCTCTCCACCTTCCGTCGCTTTATGGAGTCCGACGGCTACATGGAGGTCGAGACCCCCATCCTGCAGACCATCCAGGGCGGCGCTACTGCCAAGCCGTTCATCACGCACTTCAACGCGCTCGATCAGGAGTGCTACCTGCGTATCGCCACCGAGCTGCACCTCAAGCGCTGCATCGTCGGCGGCTTTGAGCGCGTCTTCGAGATCGGCCGCATCTTCCGCAACGAGGGCATGGACCTTACCCACAATCCCGAGTTCACCACGATGGAGGCCTACCGCGCCTTCTCCGATCTCGAGGGCATGAAGGCACTCGCCCAGGGTGTCATTAAGGCTGCTAACAAGGCTATCGGCAACCCCGAGGTTATTGAGTACCAGGGCCAGACCATCGACCTGTCCGGTGAGTGGGCCAGCCGTCCCATGACCGATATCGTCTCTGACGTGATTGGTAAGCAGGTCACCATCGACACGCCGGTTGAGGAGCTTGCTGCCGCCGCACGCGAGAAGGGCCTGGAGATCAAGCCCGAGTGGACCGCCGGCAAGATCATCGCCGAGATCTATGACGAGCTGGGCGAGGACACCATCGTCAACCCCACCTTCGTGTGCGATTACCCCATCGAGGTTAGCCCGCTTGCCAAGCGCTTTGAGGATGACCCGCGTCTGACCCATCGCTTTGAGCTGGTCATCGCCGGTCACGAGTACGCGAACGCGTTCTCCGAGCTCAACGACCCGGTCGACCAGGCCGAGCGCTTCGCTGCCCAGATGGCCGAGAAGGCCGGCGGCGACGATGAGGCCATGGAGTACGACGAGGATTACGTGCGCGCCCTCGAGTACGGTATGCCTCCCGCGGGTGGCATCGGCATCGGTATCGACCGCGTGGTCATGCTGCTCACCAACCAGGCTTCCATCCGCGACGTGCTGCTGTTCCCGCACATGAAGCCCGAGAAGGGTTTCCAGTCCGGTGCCGCTGCTGCCAAGGCTGCCGAGGCCGGCAACACCGCGAGCCCCTTCGTCAAGCCGCTCAAGCCCACGGTTGATTATTCCAAGATTGCCGTTGAGCCGCTGTTTGAGGAGTTCGTCGACTTCGATACCTTCTCCAAGAGCGATTTCCGCGCTGTGAAGGTCAAGGCATGCGAGGCCGTCAAGAAGTCCAAGAAGCTGCTGAACTTCACGCTCGACGACGGCACCGGCACCGATCGCACCATCCTCTCCGGTATTCACGATTACTACGAGCCCGAGGACTTGGTCGGCAAGACCCTGCTCGCCATCACCAATCTGCCTCCGCGCAAGATGATGGGCATCCCCAGCTGCGGCATGCTCATCAGTGCCATCCACGAGGAGGAGGGCGAGGAGCGTCTCAACCTGATTCAGCTCGACGCTTCCATCCCTGCCGGCGCAAAGATGTACTAACTAGTTACGCGGTTCTACGAACCGCGTAACGGCTCGACGCTGCGCGGGCCGCATTT
>URWM01000221.1 GCA_900551655.1 uncultured Collinsella sp. | reverse complement strand
CGAGATTCCTCTACGTCTCGTGGGCTCGGAGATGTGTATAAGAGACAGCTTCACCACTGCCTTTGAGCACGGCAAGCACGTCGTCTCTGCCAACAAGGCCCTGCTGGGCCGTCACGTCGAGACGCTTGCCAAGAAGGCACGTGCGTGCGGCGTGCAGATTAAGTGCGAGGCCAGCTGCGGCGGCGGCATCCCCATCGTGAGCACGCTTGAGCACGATCTGGTGGGCAACAAGATCCTGACCATCGCCGGCATCCTCAACGGCACCACCAACTACATCCTGTCGCGCATGGACGCCGAGGGCGCCGATTACGCCGACGTGCTTGCCGACGCGCAGGCCAAGGGCTATGCCGAGGCCGACCCGTCCGCCGACGTCGACGGCTTCGACGCCGCCAGCAAGACGGCCATCCTCGCCTCCATCGGCTTTGGCACCCGCGTTACCACCGACGATGTGTACCAGCAGGGTATCCGCACCATCGGCGCCGAGGACATCGCCCAGGCCCGCGAGCTCGGCTACACCATTAAGCTGTTGGGCATCGCCCGCAACACCGACGCCGGCGTCGACGTCCGCGTGCACCCCACGCTGATCCCCGCCGACCACATGCTCGCCAAGGTCAACGGTGCCATGAACGCTGTCTACGTGGTAGGCGACGCCGTGGGCGAGACCATGTTCTACGGTGCCGGCGCAGGCTCCTTCCCCACCGCGAGCGCCGTCGTGGGCGATATCCTGTCGCTCTCCGAGCAGATTAGCCGGGGCGTGGCTCCGCTGCCCGAGATTGAGCCCTATGGTCACAACCTCGCCTTTAAGCCCATGGACGAGCTCCAGACCAAGTACTATGTGCGCCTGAAGGTCGCCGACCGCGTGGGTGCCCTGTCCGAGACGGTCGACATCTTTGCCAAACACAACATCTCGATCTCGCTCATCAACCAGGTCGAGGACGGCAAGTCGGGTGTCAGCGATGCCTGCTCGGTCATCTTCCTGACGCACCGCGCACTCGAGAAGGACGTCCAGGCTGCCGCCGCGGAGCTTGCCAGCGTCGACTGCGTGGCCGAGGTCGCCAACGTCCTGCGCATCGAGGACGTCGAGGCCTGGACCGAAGGCGTCATGGCCAACTAGTCCATCAATCGCCTAGCAATACGCGCTTTGAGGGCTCCCGTCCGATGTGGGACGGGAGCCCTTTTGTCTCCTGCCCTAAGCACAACGGCAGAGCATATTTGCGCGAGCCGCTCATCGGTAACGCGGGCTACCGTTCACCGATATGCAAACGCGGCCGATTCCGGCTACCGCTACGCTGTGCTGCGTACGTCCACCCCCGAAGAATGGAGGCACCATGTTGCTCGAGGGCAAGAAAGCAATCATCACCGGAGGCACGCGCGGTATCGGCTATGCCATCGCCTGCCGTTTTATCGAGGAGGGTGCCGCCGTCACCGTCTTTGGCTCGCGCCAGGAGACTGCCGATGCAGCCGTTGAGAAGCTGACAGCTGTCTATCCCGACGCCAAGGTCTGGGGCCGTTCCTGCGATCTCACCTCGCTCGAGGCCGTGACCGAGGCCTTTACCCAGGCTGCAGCCGACATGGGCGGTCTCGATACGGTCGTCAACAACGCCGGCATCTCCCAGCGCTCGCCCCTTTTGGACTACACGGCCGAGGAGTTCGCAAAGGTCATGGACCTTAACGTCGTCGCTGTCTTTAATGGCCACCAGGCTGCCGCCAAGATCATGACCGAGGCCGGCCACGGCGGCACCATCACTACCACAAGCTCGATGGTCGCCAAGTACGGCCAGCCCTCCGGCGTCGGTTACCCCACGTCCAAGTTTGCCGTCAACGGAATGGTCCAGTCGCTCTCGCGCGAGCTCGCCCCCATGGGTATTCGCGTCAACGCCGTCGCCCCAGGCGTAACCAAGACCGATATGGTCGCCAACCTGCCCGAAGAGGTCATCAAGCCCATCATCGCCACTATTCCGCTCGGCCGCATGGGCGAGCCCGAGGACATCGCCAACGCCTTCGTTTTCCTAGCGAGCGACATGTCCTCCTATGTCACGGGCGCCATCCTCCCCGTCGACGGGGCAGCCCGCTCCTAAAGGTCGAAAGTTTCGGCTTCGAACCTCAACAGAGTTCAACGCAAAAGGCGCGCTGTCCGCATCAACCGCAGGCAGCGCGCCTTCTATTATTTGGACGGAACCCGTATCCCGACATTCCTTGCTACTTGCCGTCGTCGTCCTGGGCTTCATCGCGCGCGTAGAGCTCCAGCATGCGGCGGCGGTATTCGTGCACGGCGAGCTTGGCGCGCTCCAGGCGGCGGCGCTCACGCGGAGTCAGCTTGGACGGGTCGATCTCGTCGCCATAGGTCTTCTCGGCCAGCAAATGAGCGGCGTCCACGATACGGGCATCGATGTGCCCGTTTGCCGCCTCGGTCGAGAGGCGGTCGGCAATGGAATCAAGGGTAGGTATGCCGTCGAGCGAACGCCCATGGCCATGCGAGGTCAAAAGCTCATGCTCGCGTGCGAGCAGGCTCGCCAAATCGTGATGGGCGCGCAGAATGTCGAGCGCATCGGATGGATGCTCGGCAACCTCTGCCACGGCGGCGACCGGCGCGGCGTCGACCACGCGGTAGAAGAGCTGCGCGAGCAGTGGCATCAAGAACACCGTGATGGCACCGGCGGCAACCATGACCGACGCAATATCTTGCGACAGCGCGCCCGCGTTGACGGCCACGCTCGTTACGGCAACGATGATCGGCAGCGCCGTGGTGCAGTAGAGCGCCACGGTAATGCGGCCATACGCCGACACATCGCGCGTCACGGGACAAATGCTCATAGAGATGAGAATGGGCACGGCACGAATGATCAGCAGCGCCAAGATAAAGCCCACGAGCAGCCCGGGGCGCGACACCACGGCCGTCAGGTCGATCTTAGCGCCCGACACGGTAAAGAACACCGGGATCAAAAAGCCGTAGGCCAGGCCGTCGAGCTTGGTCTCAAGCGTATGGTTGCCCTCGGGGATGATATAGCGCAGGACAAAGCCGGCGGCAAAAGCGCCCAATACGATATCGAGGCTAAAGATGGCCGAGAACGCCACGAGCGTGACCAAAATAAGCACTGTCAGGCGTACGAACGTCTGCGACGTGGTATCGGCGCGCTCCTCGACAAACGCAAAGAAGCGGCTGCCGACGCGTTTGGAGCGGCTGGGGACCACGGCAAGCAGCACGCACACGGCGGCAAATAAGCCCAAGATCAGCAGCGTCTCGATGCCCGTACGGGCAGACAGCAGTACCGACATGGCGAGCACGGGGCCGAGCTCGCCCCACGTACCATAGGCAAGAATCGAATCACCGACGCGCGTTCCGGCAAGCAACCGCTCGCGCAAGATGGGCATGAGCGCCCCAAGCGCCGTCGAGGTCAAGGCGAGCGTCACAGCGATACCGTCGAAATGGCTGACCGAGAACCACGGGGTAAAGCGCACGGCGA
Organism: uncultured Collinsella sp.; assembly: GCA_900551655.1. Lineage (GTDB taxonomy): Bacteria > Actinomycetota > Coriobacteriia > Coriobacteriales > Coriobacteriaceae > Collinsella. Next base: position 245 of record URWM01000221.1, on the reverse strand, counting down.
GCCAGGCGATACAAAATGTGACAGCCCACGTGGCCATACCGTAGCGGCCCTCGACGCCCGTGATGTTCTTGGGATCGATCTCAAAGCCGGCAAGCAGGAACAAAAATGCCAGACCGAGCTCTGACACGAGCGAGACCTCGGCATCTACATGGATGACGCCAAGCATATGGGGTCCCAGCACCGCGCCGAACACGAGCAAAAAGACCGTTTCGGGAACGGGCTTTCCGGGAATCGCCGAGGCGATG
>URWM01000220.1 GCA_900551655.1 uncultured Collinsella sp. | reverse complement strand
TCGGCAGCGTCAGATGTGTATAAGAGACAGCCCAACACCAAGAGAACCGCGCAAACCATTCCGGTGACAACGGGGTTGCGGCTAATCGCTGCTGTCAACGCAGCGACGACGGAAATCACGCCGTATGCCATGACCAGCAACGGAATACTGCACAACACCGCCTCCCCCACCATGGACGTTGTCGAAGCTCCCGCCCGAATGAGAGCGACGGGATACTCCGATCCACCCGCACCGTTCTTAATCACGGACACAACGACAGCGGGAACCATCGACACCAAAAGCAGCACCAAGCCAAGCAGGAGAGCCAGCGCAACAGCCGTCAGAAAACGCACATGCGCTGTTGCGGGGATCTGGAGAACCAGAAGGGAACGACACTGCAGGTGGGTGCACGCGAGCGATGTGACAACCACGGGCAACAGCAAAAATAAGGAGGGAAGCGCTGCCTGGAGATACGAAAGGAGGATTAATGGGGGCATCTTCGTACTTAACTCGTAAACCTTGGGGTCCGGCAAGCTCGCGATCGACTCAAGCAGAAGGGCGCGCGCCTCCGCACGAGAAGGAGTCTCCGGCTCGATTCCGATCGATTGCAGGAGAGTCGCATCTGCCGCGCCCAGCTCACCTCGAGCGCGCTCGTACGTCGCAAGGCTTCGAAACCCCTCCGCAGGCATAGGCGCGTACACGAAACCCGAAAGAGCATCCCGCATGTCTTCCAGGGCCGCTTTGCCCTCGACGTCCATATTCGCAGCGTTCTGCTCTAGATACCGATCTATTGAACGGAGCTCCCCATCCCTATACCGAACAGCGGAAACGTTATCAGCGTCAGGAAACATCTCGACCAGAGCCGGGGCCAGCATCGTCGTCGACATTGCAATCGCGCATACGGCGAGGGTAGGAGAACGCAGGAGCAGTTTCCCCATCGTTCTTACGTATGCAACGGCGGAGGCACAAGCGCTCGAACGAGTTGTCGTTCTCGATGCGGCGAAGGAACCTCTCTCGAGACAAATCGGGGGCATCGGACGCGCGCAACCGCTCTTTCCAGCAACGCAAAGCAAGCAAATTGCCAGCACCTCGATCCCGATTGCACATACGAGGGTAATCGCGCCACGCTCGAAGCAAAGTCCAGGCAGATTCACTATCTGCGTTGTCGGGTACGGGCTATAGGCGCCGACGGTCAACTCGGTGTTCGCATACGTAAGGGGATTCAACAGGGCGAATTCACGTAAAGCGATGGATCTTCCGTAATACCCGGGAACCATCGTCACCCCCATCAGGGCACATACGAACACGATTCCAAGCGTAGGGTTATTGGCAATCTTCACGGCAAGGTGAACGACAAGCGAGATGAACGCTGCCACCAAGAATTGCAAGATGGCCGTCTGCGCGAACACCAGCCAAGCCGGTTTGATAACCGGAGTCGCATATTGAATGTAGCCTATCGGATAGAACGGCGAGCCCGGGCCATTCTTCACAAGCGCGGCGATTATCCCTGGAAGATTGATGGCGAGGACGGCAAGCATTGCAAAAACACTCGCCCATACGCTCGATGCAACAAGTCTACCCAGCTCGCCCATCGGTGCCTGGATGATGAGCTTTTCACGTTTGTTAAGACGTGCGGCAAGGAACGAGACGGCAACGGCCGTTGCGACCCATAGCAAGTACTCCTTCGATCCGTCATAATAGGTGTACTCTCCATCCGATATCTGCAGAAACGGAAGTAGGGGAGAGAGCGGTGCCAAGATAAGACGTCCCGCGGCAAGAGGGTACAGAAGCGCGGGCATGCTTGATGAAGAGGTATAGACACCGTCCTCCCCCGCATTCACAAGCGCATCCGCATAGGATGCTGACAATTCCTGCTCAACACGGGTTATTCCCGACTCGAGGTATTCGACCCGTCCGTCGATGCCAGCCGCGCTCCTGAAGACGGGCAGAGCACAAAGAACCATCAACGCAACAACGACAACACAGAGCGACCTGGAGGAGAGAAGCGACCTAAAGATCGCCTTCGAGATTTTGAGCATATTCATCGCCAACCTTAACCTCATCCAGTCGGAACAGAGGGGCCGAACAAAATGCTCGGCCCTTATTACTTGCCGGCAAAGTCAATTTAACATAAACTGTTAAAAAGTAACCTGAGTTTTTTAAATTCTTCGGAGGTTATTATGAGTTCCGACAATCGCACTCCCCGGCTTCATTCCTTCCGCATCGCATGTGCGATAGCCTCTGCGACCCTTTGCGCCACCGCCATCGCACAAGTGGCGTTCTCCTTAAAGCCAGCAATCGAAGTGCTCGACAACCCTGTAATTGCAGACTCCCCCGCGTATCCAGCCCTTGCGATCTCGACATTGGTCCCTGCCGTCATCGGTATCGCTACGACCATCCTCAGCGCCGTTCTCGTGTGGACGATCAAGAGCGGAGACCCCTTCAAGAAAGGGTCTGCGACATGCTTGAAGGTGCTCGGCATTCTCTTCGTTGTTCAAGCTGCCACCAGCCTCTACGCCGGCTCACTCAAAACCTCCGTTTCGATGTTTGGCGGCGAGGGGGCCGTCGGCGCCCAAGAGATCGCTTCATCATTCGATTGGACCTCTCTGGTTCTCGGCATCGTCCTGTTCATGCTTTCCCAGCTCTTCTTGTACGCCCGAGAGCTGTACCTCGACTCCGACGAGATTGCGTAAGGAAACGCCATGCCCGTAATTGTTCGCCTCGACAAGATCATGGCCGAGCGAAAGATTTCCTCGAACGAACTTGCCGAAAGGATTGGAACCACGCCCGTGAACCTGTCCCGTATTAAAAAAGGGCATATTCGCGGCATTCGCTTCAACACACTCGAGCAGCTATGCCTCGCCCTTCGTTGCCAACCCGGAGACCTTCTCGAAGTCATGAGCGAAGAGGATGCCCGAAAGGAGTTCGGACTCGATTGGTCCGCCGAGGATTAGAGGGCGGTCGTACTCGCCCTGCACACGGGGATGCGAATCGGCGAGGTCTGCGGCCTTCGGTGGTGCGATGTGGATTTCGAGACGGGCCTGATCTCGATCAGACACTCGGTGGCGTACGCGAAGGGAATGGGTTCGTTCATCAAGGACACCAAGACCCATGACGCCAGGGGTATCCCCATCGACCCGGTCGGCCTACTCCCCTTCCTGAAGGAGACCCACGAGATCGACTGCGGAAAGCTGCGCTTGCGCGGCCTTACCGGGGCGGTCGAGATCGGGGACTGCTACATCCTGTCGGAGCCGGGCGCGACCTTCGCGACGACAAGCTATATCCGCAGGGCGTTCAAGACGTTCTCGGAGACCAACGGCCTCATGGGCACCAACGACGAGCTGATCACGTTCCACGGCCTTCGCCACACGTTCGCAACGCAGTGGATCCGCCAAGGCGGCGATATCAAGGCGCTCCAATCGATCCTCGGCCACAAGGACGCCATGGCGACGCTCAACGTCTACGCCGACATCGAGCCCATCTCCAAAATCCATAACATGCTGCGCGCCACGCCGTGCCTTTGGCGCGGGCACCTCGGGCCGAGGGTCGATCCGGGTCCCAAGTTCCAACAGAGGATCCAGGAGTCCATCGAGACGCTCCAGGCGTTCGGCTACGGCATCACCGAGCCGGACGACCGAAATATCGCCATACGCGACGTGAAGACGAACAGTTGGCTCTAGCTCTGTCTCTTATACACATCTCCGAGCCCACGAGACGTAGAGGAATCTCG
>URWM01000219.1 GCA_900551655.1 uncultured Collinsella sp. | reverse complement strand
GGCTCGGAGATGTGTATAAGAGACAGGGGCTTCGGCGCAACGGATGCCATCGGTAGCTGCGCTCATGATTCCTCCGGCATATCCGGCCCCCTCGCCGCAAGGGTAGAGCCCCGGGGTCGATACAGCGTGGCATTGACGGTCTCGAGTAACGGTGACCGGAGAGCTCGAGCGTGTCTCAACACCGGTGAGGACGGCATCGGGATGGTCGTAGCCACGCAGTTTTTTGCCGAGTAAGGGAATTCCCAGACGAAGCGACTCGATGATATGTTGCGGCAATGACTCATCGATTGCTGTCCAAGTCACGCCGAGCGGATAGGTGGGCTTTACCTTGCCGCATGTCGTGCTGGCGCGTTCTGCAAGGAAATCGCCGACGAGCTGTGCCGGTGCGTTCCAGTTGGAGCCGCCAAGGCGATAGGCAGCCCGCTCGCAAATGCGCTGGAGTTCTACGCCTGCAAGAGGATCGTCGCTGGGGAGATCGTCGGGCGTGACGTTAACGAGGAGAGCGGCGTTTGCGTTGCGGCCGGCGCGGGCGTTGAGACTGGCGCCGTTGACGCACAGATGGCCGGGCTCTGAAGAGGCTGCGACAACCTGTCCGCCAGCACACATGCAGACTGAGAATACGCTGCGGCCGTTGGGAAGATGGGTAACGAGCTTATAGGGGGCTGCTCCGAGCGCGGGATGACCCGCCGCGGGGCCATATTGCGCCCGATCGATATCACACTGCGGGTGTTCGATGCGAACGCCCATGGCAAACGTCTTTTGAGCGAGGGCGACATCATGGGTTTTGAGAACCTCGAATACGTCGCGGGCGGAATGACCGCAAGCAAGGATGAGATGCTTTGTGTTGATTGACTCGCTTGTCGCGTCGTGGGACGACTGGATGTCGATACCGACAATGGCGCCAGATGTGTCAGTGTGAATGTCAACGAGTTTCGTTCGATAGCGAACGGTTCCTCCGAGCTGTTCAATGCGCTGGGAGATGCTGGTAACGACGGCGGGAAGGATGTCGGAGCCAATGTGCGGCTTGGCATCCCACAGAATATCGCGGGGCGCACCCGCCTCGACGAAGGTTTCGAGGATAAGGCGATGGGCGGGATTTTTTGTTCCCGTATTGAGCTTGCCGTCCGAGAAGGTCCCCGCGCCGCCCAGACCAAACTGGATATTACTCTCGGGGTCGAGGATGCGCTCCTTTAGAAAGAGGTCGATCGCATGCGAGCGGCGAAATGCCGGGTCGCCGCGCTCGATGAGCAAGGGCTTAAGACCTGCTTCGGCGAGCGTAAGCGCAGCGAAAAGGCCGGCGCAGCCGGCGCCGACAACGACAGGGCGTTCTTGAGGTGCGTCGGAGACGGGGGTGGGGAATGAAGACCCATCGTCTTCTATCGCGCGTACGCGCGAGCTGTCACGCTCGGCAACGCTGTCGACCGCTTCTCGCTCGAGGTGGGGACTAGTCAGCTCAACACGAAAGCTTAGGATAAAATGGACGTCTCGTTTTTTGCGGGCGTCGATTGACTTGCGGTGGAGCTCGATGGACTTGATCTCGGAGTCCTTGCAACGTAGGACGCGCTTGGCGACTCGCTTGCCAACAATGAGGCAGGCATTTTCATCGCCGGCTTCATCGAGCGACGCGTTGACTTGGGTGATTTCGATCATCGAGGTCTCCTTAGAGGCAAGAAAGAGGCCGTCCGGTATCCCAGACGGCCCGAATGCGTTTTTGATTATAGACTGCGCGGCTACAGGCTGCTTGCAGCGCGAATGCCCGAGAGCCAGGCCCACGCAAGGTTAAAGCCTCCGCAATCGGCGTCGATGTCGAGCGCTTCTCCGCAGACGTAAAGCGGGGCGTCGACAGCGCTGCGCGCGCGTAGACTGGGTGTTGAGATGCTCTCGACAGATACGCCACCACGCGTGACCTGCGCCGAGCGCTCCTCGGCTGTTCCCTCGACGAGCAACTTAAAGTGCTTGAGGATCGAGACCAGGTGGATGACATCGTTGGAGCCTGGATGGCACTGCTCGAACGCCGTGCAGACGACGCGGGAGAGTTGCGGGGCGAGCATACCGTCGAGCCAACGGGGATCGCGGGGCGAAAAGCCGCCGAGCAGCTCAACGCGCCGGTTGAGCATACCGAACAGCTCGTCTTTGGAGAGGTCCGGGAAAACGTCGAGCAGGATCGTATCGCCGTGCTGGATACGACGGGAGAGGTTGAAGACAGCGACGCCCGAGATACCGAAGGTTCGAAACAGGACTTCACCGTCTTCGTGCCAGAGCTCATTATGATTGCGGGCGAGCGTCAAGCGGGCGCGGACGCGCAGGCCATCCAACGTCTTGAGTGCCGCCCGATCGCCGACGACCGTTGCCGATACGGGGCAGAGGATGGGGCGCAGCGAAGTGAGGGGGAGGCGAAACGTATCGGCGATACCGGTGGGGTTGCCACCCGTGGCGATAATTACGGCATGTGCCTCCAGGGCCTCGTTCTTGCGAGGGACATCGGCGAGCGCTTTCCGAAGCGAGCGGAGCTCCGATTTTCGGTCGTCGTGCTTTTTTGCCTTGAGTGCCCGCGCTGGACGGTCTATTTGGAGTGTCCAGCCTTCGGAAGCTTTGTGCGCCGAGGCAACGTTGGCTCCGCAGATTAAGGTGATACCTAGGCGGTCGCAAACGTTGAGAAGCGCGTCGCGTACCGATTCTGCGCGAAGGGAGCGCGGGTACAGCCGGCCTTCCTCGGAGGTTGTCATGATGCCCAGCGAGGAGAAGAAACCCATAAGCTCTTGTTCGGGGTGGGGGCCCATGACGGATTCGACGAATGCGGGGTGGTTGTACCGCTGGAAATCAATTGATTCGTTGGAAAGGTTGCAGCGGCCGTTGCCGGTCGCAAGGAGTTTAAGGCCGCAGGCAACATCGCGCTCAACGATGCAGACGCTTTTGCCTGCGCGTGCGGCCGTAATGGCGGCGGCGAGACCCGAGGCCCCGCCGCCGATTACCAAGACGTCATAGGAGGCGTTTGTGTTCACTTAGGCCTCGGCGGTCTCGTGCGGGGCAATGGCCTCGACGGCAGAGACGGCTTGGGGCAGCATACCGTCGGGCAGTGCGGTCTCAACCTCTCCCTTATCGCAAGCCTCGGCGAGTGCCGGATTGATGGGAAGCTGCCCTAGGATCTCGAGGTTGTAACGCTCGGCGACCTCGGGGAGCTTGCTCTTGCCAAAGACTTCGATCTTCTTGCCGCAATCGGGGCACTCGATATAGCTCATGTTTTCGACGATTCCCAGAATGGGCACGTTCATCTTCTCGGCCATGTTGACCGCCTTGGCGACGATCATCGAGACCAGATCCTGCGGGCTCGTGACGATGACGATGCCATCGACGGGCAGCGACTGGAAGACCGTGAGGGCGACGTCGCCCGTTCCCGGAGGCATGTCGACCAGCAGGTAGTCGATGGGACCCCATGAGGTTTCGCTCCAGAACTGCCTGATAGCACCCGCGATAACCGGACCGCGCCAGAGGACGGGGTCGGTTTCGTTTTGGAGCAGCAGATTAGAGCTCATAACCTTGACGCCGTGCTCGGAGATTTCGGGCAGCATAAGGTTGCCGAGGGCATGGACGTGACGTCCGCTCATACCGAACATCTTAGGGATAGAGGGGCCGGTAATATCGGCATCGAGGACGCCGACCTTGTGACCTGTCTCTTATACACATCTCCGAGCCCACGAGACGTAGAGGAATCTCG
>URWM01000218.1 GCA_900551655.1 uncultured Collinsella sp. | reverse complement strand
CCCTCGTCGGCGACCTTGTCGGCGAGCGCGGTCATCTTCTTGCCGGTCTCGTAGACGTTCTTGCCGTCCTCGACGTAGCCCTCCTGGCTAAAGTGCATGATCTCGATCTTCTCGGTTTCCTTCATGGCTTTTCCTTTCTGTCCTGCACGCGACTCTATACATCGCGTTTCTTTTCGATACCAATTATAGACATACACCTAAGGTGTTTTTAATACCACTTATCAATCTGTTCCAATCCTCGGTGAACGGTCGAAATTCTCTGGTGAGTGGTATTAAATTAGAATTTGATGTATAGCTAACGCCCCTGGCGTCTCCCTTGTGTGACAAAGAACAGCGTTCCTACCAGCGCAATAATGGTCGATGCCCCAAACAGTACCGCCTGGACGCCCAAAACCTCCGCCAAAAACGGAGCCGCCAGCAGCGGCAGCACGCCGGCGCTCATCAGGCCAAAACGCACAAAGCCGGTAATGCGCCCCAGGTATTTGATGTCGGCGCGCTCCTGAATCAAGATCATCTGCAGCGGTTCCAGGAATCCCCAGGCCAGACCGTTAATCGCCTGGCCGATAATCGCGACCCCCAGCATATCGGTGCCCACGTACACCATGGACCCAATGCCCACGGCCATGAGCGCGCCAAGCAACAATCGCAGGTTGACATGGCGAGCAGAAAGCTTGGTCAGGATGAACGCGCCCACCGAGGAAGTGAGGCCCACGACCGAGGACAGCCAGCCCAGCCAGACGATATCCACGTTGAGCACATCGCGATAGAACAACGACTCCAGCGAATCGAACGCGCCAAACGCAAAGAAACCCAAAAAGCCCGAGATAAAGATGAGACGCAGGTCGTGGTCGCGAAACGTAAGTCGCGCACCCTCGGCCATGCCGCCCAGAATACCGCCCTTCGGCCTCTCCCCTTTTGCGGGAGCAACACGCTCGTGACAGCCCAAGGAGAGCACGGCCGCCACACCCATCATGCCCGCCATGAGCAGATAGACCGATTGCGTGGCAAAACAGCTCACGATGGCACCGCCGAGCAGCGGGCCGGCGGTATAGGCGATATTGCTGTAGAACACCATGAGGCCGTTCACGCGGGTACGGCCCTCGGTGGTCGACTCCAGGTATCCCGGAAACGCATGCGTGCAGGTGTTGATAAAGCCGCCCGCAAGTCCCAAGACGCACGCGGCAAACACAAGCCCGGGGACAGACAACGGCGCCAACCCCACGCCAAGCGATAGCACAGCCGTAATCACGCACGTCACAAATGACGTCCGGCGCGGTCCAAAGCGGTCGATGACCGAGCCCGACACCATATTGCCCACCGACGTCATAAGATTGCGCACGAGCGTAATGGCGGCAACCAAAAAGGCCGTGCCGGCCAGATCATACGTGGCCGCACCGATAAGCCCCAAAAAGTAGACCGCGTTGTTGGCGCACCACTGCAGGGACTCAATAAGAATCAGCTTGACCTCTGCCGGCGTCAGACGCATTGCTTCGCGATCCTTCGCGAACATACGAACTCCTTCTATACAAAAAGGGGATGGAGGGCATAGGCCTGCTCCATCCCCTTTCCAGGTTGCAACGAAAATCTATGCAGCCGGGCCCTTACGCCAGCACGCCGAAGAACGCGCCGATGATGCCCACGACCATGGTGGCCACGATCAGCACCATGGGGTTGATCTTCTTGGACAGCAGCCAGTAGTACAGCCAGAAGGCGATCATGCCGAGCATGCCGGGCATGATGCCGTCCAGGATGTCCTGGAGGGTCTGGGCGTCGTCGCCCGAGCCGATGGCCACCGGGATGCTGGCCCAGAACATGTCCTTGCACATGGCGCCCACGACCATGACGCCCACGATGCCCACGCAGGTCATGATCTTCTGCATGAGGCCGGTCCTCTGGGCCTCGTCCAGGAAGCCCACGCCCAGCTCGTAGCCCTTGACGGCGCCCCAGATGCGCAGCGCGAAGCCGGGGACGTTGTAGATGAGCAGGAAGGCGATGGGGCCGAAGGGGTTGCCGGCCTGGCACAGGCTGATGCCCACCGCGGCGGCGACCACGCGCAGCGTCGACAGGAAGATGGAGTCGCCGATGCCGGACAGCGGGCCCATGAGGGCGGCCTTGACGTCGTTGACGCTCTCGGGCTCGATCTCGCCGCGGGCGACCTTCTCCTCCATGGCCATCGCGATGCCGCCGACGAACGGGGCGAACTGGACGGTGATGTTGAAGAACGCGCAGTGGCGGTGCAGGGCCGCGGCGTAGTCGTCGGGGCGGCCGGCGTAGATCTTCTTGAGCATGTTGGCGACCATCAGGCAGAAGGCGATGTTCATCTGCTTGTAGTAGGTCCAGGAGAACTCCATGCCCAGGGCGCCGACGTTGACGGCGCTCTTGACGAGGTCGGAGCGCGTGATCTTGTTCTCGGGACTAGAAGTCATCGTCCTCATCCCCTTCCGCGGAGAGCTGGGGCTGGGCTCCGCCCAGGCCGAGCAGGTCGAACTTGTCGATGCCGATGATGATGGCGATCAGGGCGACGCCCAGGACGGGCACGTTGGCGTAGGAGCACAGCAGGAAGCCCAGGAAGTAGAAGGGCACGAGCTGCTTGGTGAGCACCAGGCGGCCGAGCATGGCGAAGCCCATGGCAGGCAGGATGTTGGCGGCAACGCCGCAACCATCAATGATGAAGGACGGGACGAAGTCGAGCAGGCCCTGGATGGCGTCAGACCCCAAGTAGAATGCGCCGCCGCACAGCAAGAAGTACTCGAGGCAGCCCCAAAGTCCAAGTCCCCAATGGACGGCGTAAATACCTTTGAGATTTCCCTTGAGGGCGAACTTGTCTGCCATATCGACAAACACGGGGAACAAGGCACTGGTAATGTTGTCGAACGTCAGCGAAAGGACGGCGATGGGCATGGCAAGCGCGATGGCTGTCTCGGTACCCTGACCGAGCTGTATGGCAAACGCGCAGGCGAGTACGCCGCCGATGGTTTCGTTAGGCGGCACGTAGGCGCCGATGGAAACCGAACCCATGAACAGCAGCTCCAGGCTGGCGCCAACGGCAAGGCCAGTCTGCAGGTCCCCCAGCACCAGGCCCACGAGCGGGCACAGGACGATGGGGCGGAACGCGTAGAGGGTGCCGAGCTGGTAGTCGAGACATCCAAACGCTCCGACTAAGCCGACGAGGATTGCTTGGACAAGCATAATTCCTCCCAATAAGGAATCTCGAACCGTCGTCACTCCCGTCGCGCGCGTTGTTGATATCAATTCCGGGAGTTCCATTACACGGCTCGAAGCGTACCTGGTGTGCTGCTAACACCCATGCCAGGCACAAATGATTTGATACAAATTATAGGTATGCAGGTTCTTACTATTTAATACCACTCGCTCAGCGGGGTGTTTTTTACCGTAAACGGCAGACGTATCCCGTCAGGCGCGCTCTTTGTTTCGATGGCGGACAAGCGTCACCAGAAAGCCATCGCCAAAGGCATCGGATGCCAAGTTGGCCACAATCACCAAAACGATAATCGCCGCGCCAAAAAACTCGTTCCAGCGAAAGACCTCGCCAAAGAGGAGCGCAGACCAGCAGGGAGCGAGCACGACCTCACTCATGCAAACCAAGTTGGCCGCAAACGCGTTGGTGCGCGCAATCCCCTTGGCATACAGCACGCTCGCAAGGCCACTGCAAAAAAGGCCATGCACCAGCATAAGCCCCCACTCAAAGGGTTTTACGG
>URWM01000217.1 GCA_900551655.1 uncultured Collinsella sp. | reverse complement strand
CTCGGAGATGCGTATAAGAGACAGCGGTCTCCACGTCGTCATAGCTCTCGGGGCGCAGGACATAGGCCGGCAGCTGCGGCGTAGCATTGATGATGTTGCTCGCATACGCCGAGGCATCGTTCGGTGAGGGAGCAGGTGCAGGGGCAGCAGCGCGGGCACGTGTGCTCTCGGCGTAGCTCGACGGCGTGTCGTAGGCACCGGGACGATAACCGCCCGCAACCGTCTCCTGCGAGCGCGATGGCGGGTTGTAGGTCGTAGCGTGGCGAGAATCGTCGCCGACCAACTGACCGGAGCGTGTGTACACAGCCACCGACTCGGCCTCGCCGCGGCGCGTCTGACCCAACAGGCCATTGCTCGGCTCGTCCTGGGTGTAGAAGCCCTCGCCCGAGGCACCGCTGTAACCGTTGTTCTGGTAGCCGTCATCATAGCCATCATCGTAGCCGTAGTCGTCGTCCTGGCCATAACCCTGGTCGTAACCCTGCTGGCCGCCCAGGTGCATCTTATTTTTAATCTCGTCAAGGAAGCCCATGGTTGTGTCCTCTCGCGGTTTAGTGCAGGCGCCCCGATAATCAGTGCGCACTTCAGAGCCTTATTTTACTGCAAACTCCGGGCTAAATACTACCCTGCCCAGGCGAACGAGCGTAGAGCCCTCCTCAAGGGCAGGCTCAAAGTCCTCGCTCATGCCGCAGGAAAGCTCGGGCAGGCGCAAATCGGGATGCGCCGCCTCCAGCTCGTCCCTCAGCTCGCGCAGCCCGACAAAAGTGCGACGTGCCACATCCTTGTTCCCCCGCGGGGCCATAGTCATAAGGCCCTGCACACAAATTCCCTCAAGCTCCGCAAGCTCACCTGCGGCGTCGCGAACCTCGTCGGGCGAAAAGCCGCCCTTGGACTCCTCGCCGCTCACATTCACCTCGATCAGCACACGCTGGGGGCCGGAGAGCTCGCCCGCCTCAATCTTGCGGGCCGCGCGACTCGAGATAGCCTGCGCCAAATGCAGCGAGCTTACCGAATGAATCAGCTCGGCCGAGCCCAGAACCGCATTGATCTTGTTGGTCTGCAGGTTGCCGATCATATCGAAGCGCACTTCGGGTAGCTCCGGATGCTCCGCGAGGCCTGCAAGCTTGCGAACGAGCTCCTGCGGGCGGTTCTCGGCAAAATGGCGATACCCCGCCTGAATAGCGGCAACGGTCTCATCGACGCCAACAGTCTTGGAGACGGCAATCAGGCGCGCGGCATCGTGGGGACGGCCCGCGCGATCGAGTGCCGCATAAAAACGCTCCAGAATCTGCTCGCGGCGAGCGCGCATCAAGTCCAAATAGTTATCCATTGCCAATCGCCTCCGCTGACAGCCAAACAAGTAGTCCCATGCTAACGCAAGAGCGCGGCCCCGCATGTGCAAGGCCGCGCTCACTTAGGTATTTACAATCTTTCGACGAACGGGGTTACTTACTCCTCGTCGTCCTCGCCATCGTCCTCATCCTCAAGATGATCGAGCAGGTAGCGAAGACCCTCGCTGACCTCGTTAACGGGCACCTTGGCAACGTAGCGCGCGTCGACGGCGGGCCTCATGATAACACCCTCGCCCGAAGGCACACGCATGCTCTCGAGCTCATCCTCATCAGTGCGGGCGATATCGCCGGCATTCATGCGCTGACCAGTCAACAGGAAGGTCAGACGGCAGGCGGCATCGATGGAAATCGAGGCGATGCGATCGAGGTAGCGCGAAACCATGATGGCGCGGCGCAGGTCGTCATAGTTGCTGTCGTCGTCCATAAAGTCGCCCGTATCCATACGGTTAAAGGTGCGGAAGAACTTCTCGTAGGCGGCGTGCACTGGCTCGTCCTCGACGGCCAAGTTGCAGATGATGGACATATCATTGGTGACGAGCGCGGAAAGCGAAGAGCCCAGCACCTGGTAGACAGCCTCAGCCTCGGCCTCAACCGTGCCGACAAGCTCCTTGGGCAGCGAGATGTCGGCCTTGATCATATGACGCGTGGCGCGGCAGATCTGACGGACCTTATCGGTCATGCGCTGCAGGTTAAAGTCGACGTAGATGATCGTCTGAAGCAGGCGGAAGTCGGAGGCGACCGGTGACTGCGTGGCGATCAGGTTGTAGCACACGGCCTCCAAGTTAGCGCAGCGCGCGTCAATCGAAAGCGTGCGCTTCTTGGTCTTGGTGGCGAGCTTGCGATCGTCGGTCACATAGGCCTTCACGGCGTCGTGAAGCGCCAGGTCTACAGGCTCGTAGATGCTCAGCATCTCGTGACGGGCCTCGATGAGCTGACGGGAAAACAGTTTGCGCATGGTTCACTCCAATCAGTTGGGTGCGGTCATGCCGCCCGCACAGTGAATACACACCGGACCAGGTCCGATCAGCTTGGGACTAGTCGCACCGATCAGCCAAAGCGGCCGGTGATATAGTCTTCCGTCCGCGAATCCACCGGGCTGGTGAAGATCGCGTCGGTTTGACCATACTCGATGAGCGTGGCGGGCTCGCCGGCAACTTCCTGCAAGAAAAATGCGGTGTAGTCGCTAATACGAGCGGCCTGCTGCATAGAATGCGTGACGATGATGATCGTCATCTCGGGCGCCAGCTCGGCCATCAGATCCTCGACCTTAGAGACAGACGTGGGGTCGATGGCGGAGCAGGGCTCGTCCATCAGGAGGACATCGGGTTGCACCGCAAGCACGCGCGCGATGCACAGACGCTGCTGCTGACCGCCCGAGAGCGCCAAACCATCCTTGTTGAGCTGATTGGATACCTCTTTCCAGAGGTTGGCGCGCTTGAGCGATTCTTCCACGATGTCATCGAGGTCACTTTTGCTAGTCACGCCCTGCAGACGAGGGCCAAAAGCGACATTCTCGTAGATGGATTTGGGAAACGGATTGGGCTGCTGAAAGATCATGCCCACGCGGCGACGGAGATCGACCGGGTCGACGCCCTCGGTATAGATATCATTGCCGTCGAGCGTCATGGTGCCCTCGACGCGCGTACCCTCGATCAGGTCATTCATGCGGTTGATGCAGCGCAGAAACGTCGATTTGCCGCAGCCCGAAGGGCCAATGAAGGAGGTGATGGCGTTTTTGGCGATATTGAGGTCAAGCCCCGTCAGCGCATGAAAGTCACCGTACCAAAAGTTGAAATCCTTGGCCGTAATGGCCGCTTGCTCCAACGTGGGAGCGGACTGATAAACGGACATGGGACTCCTTAACTAGCGACGCTTGCGCGACAGGAAGCGCGCAAACAGGTTGAAGGCCAAAATGATCACCATCAGCAAGAGCGCGGTGCCGTAGGCTGCGTTCATGTTGATGCCGTCATTGGCGAGCAGATACAGGTGAACGGTCATGGGACGACCGGAATCGAGCGGCGAAATAGGCAGGTTGATGGCCTGCCCCATGGTGTAGAGCACCACCGCGGTCTCGCCGATGGCGCGGCCGATGGCAAGGACGATGCCGGTGGCGATGCGGCCGAAGGCAGAGGGAAGCACGATCTTGGAGACGACCTGCCACTTGGTGGCGCCCAGGCCATATGCGCCCCAACGGATATAGCGCGGAACGGCGCGGATTGCCTCCTCGGTGGTGCGCATGACGATCGGCAGCATCAGAAGCGCCAGGGCTAGGGCGGCCGAGACCATCGAAAGGCCCAAGCCCATGGCCTCGACAAACAAGGCATAGCCAAAGAGGCCCATAACGATGGAGCTGTCTCTTATACACATCTCCGAGCCCACGAGACGTAGAGGA
>URWM01000216.1 GCA_900551655.1 uncultured Collinsella sp. | reverse complement strand
GCGCTTTCCCATGTCAAGTTCTCCTATTTGCCGGATCGTCCGCTGATTACGGATTTCAATCTGGATGTGCACAGCGGTCAGCGGATTGCCATTGTCGGGCCTACCGGCTGCGGAAAAACCACGCTTATCAATCTGCTGCTGCGGTTTTATGACGTAGACGGCGGCGAAATTTCCGTTTCCGGACAGAATATCGCGGCTGTCACAAGAGACAGCCTGCGCTCCTGCTATGGCATGGTGCTCCAGGAAACCTGGCTCTTTACAGGAACTGTGGCAGAAAATATTGCCTACAGCCGCCCGGATGCTACCAGAGAAGAAATTGAAGCGGCAGCAAAGGCAGCTTATGCAGATGGCTTTATCCGCCGGCTGCCCAAGGGATATGACACGGTGCTGACAGAGGACGGCAGCGGCTTGTCACAGGGACAGAAGCAGCTGCTCTGCATTGCCCGCGTGATGCTGGGCGGCGAAAACGGCGAACTGCCACCGATGCTGATTCTTGACGAAGCGACGTCTTCCATCGACACGCGCACAGAAATCAAGATTCAGTCCGCTTTTGCGCGGCTGATGAATGGGCGCACGTCGTTCATCGTGGCGCATCGGCTTTCGACGATTCAGGAAGCGGATGTGATTCTGGTGATGAAGGATGGGCATATTATTGAGCAGGGAACGCATGAGGAGCTGCTTGAACGGGGCGGCGCGTATGCGACGCTCTATCAGAGCCAGTTTGCGTAAATGAAATGAGGCGAGGCGCCGGGTTTGGCACCTCGCCTTTTTGCCGTGACGTAAAAGGCCTGTTTGTGCGCGCGAGGCTACTTTTTGGCAGCTTGATCGGTCAGTTGGCGCACAAGGGCGGTGAGCTTGGCGACCTCTGCCTCGAGCTCGGTGACGCGGCGAGCGTTTTCGGCGATACTTGCGCGGTTGCGAGCCGATGCCTCCTCGCCGGGGTCGGGCATGAACTCGCGGTGGCGCTTGGCGTCGAAGGTCTCTTCAAAGACACGGCATCCGTTGCGTTTGACGATGCGTCCCGGCACGCCCACGACGGTGCAGTTGTCGGGCACGTCCTTGACGACAACCGAGTTGCCGCCGATTTTGACGTTGTTGCCGATGCGGATGTTGCCGAGCACCTTGGCGCCCGTGCCCACCGTGACATTGTTGCCCAGGGTGGGGTGACGCTTGCCGGTCTCGTTGCCGGTGCCGCCGAGCGTGACGCCCTGATAGAGCACGCAGTTGTCGCCCACGATGGTGGTTTCGCCGATGACGACGCCCATGGCGTGGTCGATAAAGAAGTGCTTGCCGATCTGTGCGGCGGGATGAATCTCGACGCCGGTGATGTGGCGGGTGATTTGCGAGAGCACGCGAGCGAGTGAGCGATGACCGTGCTCCCAGAGCCAGTGCTCGGGCACGTGGTTCCACTTGGCGTGCAGGCCAGGATAGGAAAGGAAGATGACCAGACCGTTTTGCGCGGCGGGGTCCTGCGCCTGGACGGTCTTGATGTCCTCGCGAATGGTATTGATAAAGCTCACCGGCCGCCCTCCCTTAGCGCCATGGCAATGCGATTCAATAAAGTATAGCGATTCGCTAGGGATTAGGAAGGACAATCTTGGCGGCATTGCGCGACAGGTGTCAGTTATGCAAACTTGCTGGTAATGGAGTCATGCTTTTGTGGGGTTGCGCACGAGGGGACGCCGCAACCGTATACTGGTCAACTTGGACGTATCCGCGCCCACAACTGAGAGGTTTTACTTCATGGGTTTCATTAATTTTATCGCCGAGCTGCTCAAAGACCCGCGCACCGCGATTGCCAGCTGGATCGCCGCCGGCCCGCTTATGGCCTACGGCTGCGTGTTCCTGATCATCTTTATCGAGACGGGCGTGGTGTTCTTCCCGTTCCTTCCCGGCGATTCACTGCTGTTCGCCTCGGGTTTCTTTGCCCACAATGGCGGCTTTAACATTGTGGCGCTTCTGGCCACCGCGTGGGCCGCCGCCATTTTGGGCGATCAGTGCAACTTTATGATCGGTCACTTCTTTGGCCGCAAGATCATCGCCTCGGGCAAGGTAAAGGCTATGACGCCCGAGCGCATTAAAAAGTCCGAGGATTTCCTGGATAAGTGGGGCCATCTGGCCATCTTCCTCGGTCGCTTCTTCCCGTTCATCCGCACCTTTGTGCCTTTTATGGCCGGCATGGGCGGCATGCACTGGCGCAACTTTGTCATCTTTAACGTGCTGGGTGGCATTACCTGGTCGACGGTCTTTACGCTGCTGGGTTACTTCTTTGGTGGCATTCCGTTTGTGCAGGAGCACTTTGAGCTGCTGATCGTCGGCATCGTCGCCGTGTCGATCATCCCGACCGTGGTCGGTCTGGTTAAGGCCAAGCTCGGTAAAAAGAACGCCTAGTCCGAGCTTGTTTTCGGACGTTAATTCTAGGGCCCGTCATCGGATTCGATGGCGGGCCTTTTGTGTTGAAGGCAAATGAAAATACTTTACTTAGTTAAAGAAAAACGTTTTATCCAAGGCGTGCGGGGAGTACAATCACCTGCATGCGAATCGACGCGCCATCGGCTTTGATGCTGCCCGCGTGTCCTGCCCGGCTCTACGCTCCGGGTATGCGACGTTGCGACGCGGCCGGCTTCGGTCCTTGCGTGCGGGTTCGCGAGTATGCAACTGTGTATGTAAGGAGCGACATATGACTGTCGAGAAGAAGGATATCGATTGGGGTAGCCTCGGCTTTGGCTACATGAAGACCGATTACAGCTACGAGGCTCATTGGAAGGACGGCGAGTGGGACGAGGGCGGCCTGACCACCGACCACACCCTGCATGTCTCCGAGTGCGGCGGCATCTTCCATTACTGCCAGGAGGTCTTTGAGGGCCTGAAGGCCTACACCGCCGAGGACGGCAGCATCGTCTGCTTCCGTCCCGACATGAACGCCGAGCGCATGTACAACTCTGCGCAGCGCCTCGAGATGCCCCCGTTCCCCAAGGACAAGTTCGTTGAGGCCGTCAAGCAGGTCGTTTCTGCCAACGCCGCTTGGGTTCCGCCCTTCGGTTCCGGCGCGACCCTGTACGTGCGTCCGTTTATGATCGGCTCCGGTGACGTGATCGGCGTGGCTCCCGCTCCTGAGTACACGTTCCGCATTCTCGTGACCCCGGTCGGTCCGTACTTTAAGGGTGGCCTCAAGCCTGTCAAGCTGCGCGTTTCCGAGTACGACCGCGCCGCACCGCACGGCACCGGCAACATCAAGGCCGGCCTCAACTACGCCATGTCCCTGAAGCCCACGATGGAAGCCCATCGCGAGGGCTATGCCGAGAACCTGTATCTCGACTCCGAGTCCCGCACCTATGTCGAGGAGACCGGCGGCGCCAACGTCCTGTTCGTGAAGGAGGACGGCACGCTTGTCGTCCCGCAGTCGCACACCGACTCCATCCTGCCCTCCATCACCCGTCGTTCGCTCGTCCAGGTCGCTGAGGACCTGGGCATGACCGTCGACCAGCGTCCCGTCGAGTGGGCCGAGGTCAAGGCCGGTACTTTCGTTGAGTGCGGCCTGTGCGGCACCGCTGCCGTCATCTCCCCGGTGGGCGAGATTGACAACAAGGTCTACGGCGCCGACGAGACCGTGACCTTCCCGGCTGGCTACACCGAGATCGGCCCCGTGATGAAGAAGCTCCGCGAGACCCTGACGGGCATCCAGTCTGGTGCTGTTGAGGATAAGCACAACTGGGTTTACACCGTGGCGTAATTCGTCTTACCTGCCCGGGCGGAGAGCAAGTTCCCTCCCGGCGCGTCCTCGGACATGCAAGAAG
>URWM01000215.1 GCA_900551655.1 uncultured Collinsella sp. | reverse complement strand
TACACCTAAGCCTTCGTCGGCAGCGTCAGATGTGTATAAGAGACAGGAACTTGGCGGAGCCGTCGGGCTCGTCACCGCCCGAGAAGCCGCCGGGGATCATGACGATCTGGCTTGCACGGATGCGGCGGGCAAGCTCGTGGGTGCTCTCGGCGACGGCCTCGGGCGTGAGGTTGTTGATCACGAAGGTGTCGGCCTCGGCACCGGCTGCGCGGAAGGCGCGGGCGCTGTCGTACTCGCAGTTGTTGCCGGGGAACACGGGGATGATCACGCGCGGGCGGGCGATCTTGGCGCCGCTGTACACGTGGATATCCTTGGCACGGAAGTCGATGGTCTCGACCTCGGGGGTCTTGCCGGCGCTGCGGTAGGCGAAGACGCCCTCGATGCCGCTCTCCCAGGCCTCCTGGAGCTCGGAGAGCTCGATGACCTCGGAGCCGGTATCGATGACATAGCCCTCGACGGTGGTGCCCAGGGGCTCGACGACAACGCCGTCGGCGACCTCGGGCAGCTCGGCATCCTCGGCGAGCTCGACGATAAAGCTGCCGTAGAGCGGGGTGAAGAGGCTCTCCACGTCCACATCTTCGGCAAGCTCGATACCGATCTGGTTGCCGACGCACATCTTAAAGAGGCTCTCGGCGCCGCAGCCGTAGCCGGGCGTGGAGACGGCCAGGGCGTCGCCGGCGGCGGTGAGCGCCTCGACGGCGTCAAATGCGGCGAGCAGCTGCTGGGCGTCGGGGCGGTAGTCCTGGCCATAGGTGGCGGGGGCGATGCGGACGACGCGGTGCGTGAGGCCCTTGAACTCGGGGGAGACAGCGCGGGCCGCCTTGCCCACGGCCACGGCGAAGCTGATGAGGGTCGGCGGAACGTTGAGCTCGCCGGCCTCGTCCTCAAACGAGCCACTCATGGAATCCTTACCGCCGATGGCGCCGGCACCCAGGTCGACCTGGGCCATAAGGGCGCCCAGGACGGCTGCCGTGGGCTTGCCCCAGCGCTCGGCCTCGGTGCGCAGACGCTCGAAGTACTCCTGGAAGGAGAGATAGGCGTGCTTGTGCTCAAAGCCGGCAGCCACGAGCTTGGCGATGGACTCGACCACGGACAGGTAGGCGCCAGCAAACTGGTCGGCTTCCATCAGGTAGGGGTTGAAGCCCCATGCCATGGCACTTGCCGTGGTGGTCTCGCCGTCCACGGGGAACTTGGCGACCATGGCCGAGCTCGGGGTGAGCTGCGTCTTGCCGCCAAAAGGCATAAGCACGGTTGCGGCACCGATGGTGGAGTCGAAGCGCTCGGAAAGGCCCTTGTTGGAGGCGACGTTGAGGTCAGTGACAAGCGAGGTCATGCGCTCGGCAAGCGTGGTGCCGGCCCAGCTGGGCTGCCACACGCTGCGGGCGCACACGTGGGCGACCTGGTGCTTGGGCGCGCCGTTGGAGTTGAGGAACTCGCGGGATAGGTCGACGATGGCGACACCGTTCCAGGCCATGCGCATGCGCGGCTCGGCGGTAACCTCGGCGATAACGGTCGCCTCCAGGTTCTCCTCGGCGGCGTAGCCCATGAACTCCTCGACGTCACCGTCGGCGACGGCGCAGGCCATACGCTCCTGGGACTCGGAGATGGCGAGCTCGGTGCCGTCCAAGCCGTCGTACTTCTTGGTCACGGTATCAAGGTCGACATACAGGCCATCGGCAAGCTCGCCCACGGCGACCGAGACGCCGCCGGCGCCAAAGTCGTTGCAGCGCTTGATCAGACGGCAGGCATCGCCGCGGCGGAACAGACGCTGCAGCTTGCGCTCGACCGGGGCGTTGCCCTTCTGGACCTCGGCGCCCGAGGTCTCGATGGACTCGGTGTTCTGGGTCTTGGAGGAGCCGGTGGCACCGCCGATGCCGTCACGGCCGGTGCGGCCGCCCAGCAGGATGATCTTGTCGGTGGGGGCGGGGCACTCGCGGCGCACGTGGTTTGCCGGGGTAGCGCCCACGACGGCGCCGACCTCCATACGCTTGGCCACGTAGCCGGGGTGATAGAGCTCGTTGACCTGACCGGTGGCAAGGCCGATCTGGTTGCCGTAGCTGGAGTAGCCGGCGGCAGCAGTGGTCACGAGCTTGCGCTGCGGCAGCTTGCCCTCGAGCGTCTCGGACACGGGGACGGTGGGGTCGCCGGCGCCGGTGACGCGCATGGCCTGGTACACGTAGCTGCGGCCCGAGAGCGGGTCGCGGATGGCGCCGCCCACGCAGGTGGCGGCACCGCCGAAGGGCTCGATCTCGGTCGGGTGGTTGTGGGTCTCGTTCTTAAACAGGAACAGCCAGTCCTGGTCCTCGCCGTCGACATCGACCTTCACCTTGACGGTGCAGGCGTTGATCTCCTCGGACTCGTCGACATCGGTCATGACGCCGGTCTTCTTAAGGTACTTGGCGCCGATGGTGCCCATGTCCATGAGGCAGACGGGCTTGGCGTCGCGACCGAGCTCATGGCGCATCTCCATGTAGCGGTCGAAGGCCTGCTGCACCACGGCGTCGTCGATCGTCACGTCGTCCAGGACGGTGCCGAAGGTGGTGTGACGGCAGTGATCGGACCAGTAGGTGTCGATCACGCGGATCTCGGTGATGGTGGGGTCGCGATCCTCATCGCGGAAGTACTGCTGGCAGAAAGCGATGTCCGCCTCGTCCATGGCAAGGCCGCGATCGGCGATAAAGGCGGCAAGGCCGGCCTCATCGAGCTCGCGGAAGCCGTCGAGCACTTCGACGGGCTGGGGCTCGGGGGTCTCCATGTACAGCGTCTCGGGCAAGTCGAGCGAGGCGATGCGCGCCTCGACGGGGTTCACCACGTAGTGCTTGATGGCCTTGATGGCGGCTTCGTCCAGAGCGCCCGAGATCATATAGACCTTGGCGGAGCGCACGGCGGGGCGCTCGCCCTGGCTGATGAGCTGCACGCACTCGCTGGCGGAGTCGGCGCGCTGGTCAAACTGGCCAGGCAGGAATTCGACGGCAAAGACGGCGCCATCGCTTGCGGGGAGCTCGTCGTAGGTCACATCGACCTGGGGCTCGCTAAAGACGGTCGGCACGCAGGAGCGGAAAAGCTCCTCGTCGATGCCCTCGACGTCGTAGCGGTTGATGATCCTCAGGGCCTCGATGCCCTTGATGCCGAGAATCTCGGTCAGCTCGCCCTTGAGCTGCTGAGCCTCGACGTCGAACCCGGGTTTCTTCTCCACGTAGATACGAGAGACCATTGGTTCCTGCCTTCCTGATCGGTTGGGCGTACGGTACGGTATGCGGCAGCGGTCGGTTTGCGGGGTCTGCCCTGCGGTCGCCTTGAGCCACATGTTTGTAAACCTCACTATGATACGACAGCTCGCGGCGCGTTGAGGACGGCGAGGGTGCTACAGTGAAGCGCAAACAAGAGAAAGGCATCACATGGCATTCGTTTCACTCGCCATCATCGCGCTCGTGGCCTTTGCAAGCCCCTTCATCGCCTCGGCGATTCCCGGGAAACCCGTTCCCGAGACGGTCTTTTTGCTCGTGTTCGGCGCGGTGCTGGGACCCCATATGCTCGACATTATCCATGTAGATGCCGAGGTCTCGCTCGTGTCCGAGCTCGGCCTGGCCTTTTTGTTCCTGCTTGCCGGCTTTGAGATCGACCCCAAGAGCATCACGGGTGTGGAGGGGCGCTACGGCTTGGCGACATGGGTCGTCACGTTTGGTATCGCCTGGCTTGCCGTGCGCTTTACCCCGTGGTTCTCGGTCAGCCATTTCGACGGTATCGCCGTGACGCTTGCCCTCACTTCTACGGCGCTCGGCACGCTCGTGCCCATCATGCG
>URWM01000214.1 GCA_900551655.1 uncultured Collinsella sp. | reverse complement strand
TCGTGGGCTCGGAGATGTGTATAAGAGACAGCTTATAGCCTGCTGTTACATCAACACCTGCCGCTTTGTAGCTTTCGGAAAAGCTGTTGTTCATTGTAATCACTCCGTCACTTTCTGTTAATTTTTTTAGCGTATTTATCTACAAAGATTGTTCTCGGAATTTCAGCGTCATAGCTGCCCGTGAAACAACCGTCACAGAATTCTATATTTGCACCCTCAGCAATTTTTCTGAGACTGTTTATACTGAGATAACCAAGTGAATCTGCACCGATATATTCGCAGATTTCACTTGTTGTCAACTTGTTTGCAATAAGACTTTCTTTATCGTGAATGTCCACACCAAAGTAGCACGGACATACAAACGGCGGCGAGCTGATGAGCATATGCACCTCGGCAGCTCCTGCCTCACGCATAAGACGAACAATATGCTTTGATGTTTCGCCTCTGACGATTGAGTCATCAATAATAACAACTCTCTTGCCTTTAACATTAGCCTTCAAAGCGGTAAGTCTTGTTCTGAGAAGTCTTTTCTTTTTATCTTTACCCGAGCCTACTGTTCTGCCGATATATTTGTTTTTGATAAAGCCTATGCCGTAGGGAATGCCGGACTCCTCCGCAAATCCTTCGGCCGCCGGCGTGCCGGAGTCGGGCACGGAGATGACCAGGTCGGCGTCGACGGGAGTCTCCTGCGCAAGGCGGCGGCCCATGTTGTGACGCACCAGGTAGATGGAGCTGCCATCCTTGACGGAGTCAGGACGCGAGAAGTAGACGTGCTCAAAGATGCAGTTGGCCGGTTCTTCAGCTGCGGGCACACCCTGCTCGGATACCAAGCCCTCGGCGCTGATGCGCAAGATCTCGCCGGGACGGACATCACGAACATACTCGGCGCCCACGATATCGAGCGCGCACGTCTCGGAGGCAACGACCCAGCCGCCGGCGCGCGTGACATGGACGGCGGAGTCGACCGTCGAGGCTCCGTCTTGCGAGGGCAGCTGCGAAACAGAAGCGGCGTCGGCCTGGTCCAGGCCCTCGTCCACAAGCTTGCCCAGCACCAGCGGACGAATGCCGTGCGGGTCGCGGAAAGCGTAGAGCGCCTGCTCGTTGATGAGCGTCATGGCGTAACCGCCGCGCACGAGCTCCATGGTCTTGCGAATGCCCTCGCGCAGATGGCCCGTACGCTGGGTAAAGTAGCCGATGAGCTTGGTCGCGACCTCGGAATCCGAGTTGGAGAGGAACGGCACGCCCAGCTCGATCAGCTGGCGGCGCAGCTCGTCGGTGTTGACGAGGGTGCCGTTGTGCGCGAGCGCAATAATGACGCTATTGATAGTAGAGAGGTGCGGCTGAGAGGCTTCCCAGCTCTTGGCGCCGGCGGTGCCGTAGCGCACATGACCCACGGCCAGCTGACCGGAGAGCGTCGACAAGTCGGCATTGGAGAACACGCGGTCGAGCAGGCCCAGATCCTTGCGGACCATAACCGTGCCGCCGTCACCCACGGCGATTCCCGCCGATTCTTGGCCACGGTGCTGCAATGCACGCAGGCCAAAGTACGTCAGTCGAGCCACGTCGCGATCGGGCGCCCAGACACCAAAAACGCCGCATTCCTCATGCAGCTGGTCGGAGTCCGGATCATACGTCGACATGGCGTTCACCTGTCCCGCGGCACGCTCGGCCGCGCGGATGGTTTCTTGAGACATGGCATCCCCTCAGAGCCTCGTTATTTGGCGTTACCCGCCCTATTATACGCACGGCAAGACAAGCACTCCCGCGCATGAGCAGCGCTTTTTAAAAGCCCACCGAGCTTATAATCCGTTTTGCGGCCAAACATTTTATCGGTTCGTCCAGTGCAAGCGCCCGCGCCCCCAGATGGCCGCCGCGTCCACCGTTGGGGATTACAAAGTTGCAATTGGAACGTTCGCCCTGTCTTTTGGCAGGTCGGCGGCGTATCCTTATAACCTACAACAAAGCGAGAAAGGTTCTGTATGGATCGAAACGAACTCGACCCCAGCGTCCCCAGCGCCACGGAGGTCAAGAAGATCCCGCTCATCATTAAGGTGTACGCCGTCCTGTGCATCCTGTCCGGCGTGGGAACGCTCCCGTCAGTCGGCGCCTTTATGTGGCAGGTCATCACCGCGCTCATCAACGGCAACGCCGCCGAAAAGCTCGGCGACAATATGCTGGTCTCGGTTGGACTCATCGTCGCCGGCATCATGCTCTCTGCGGCAAGTGCCGTCATCCTAATCATCTTTGGCCTGGACCTTATCAAGAACCAGCGCCGCAATGCCGCCCGCCTGTCCTACATCCTTATTGCATTCACCGTCGTCGAGCTTTTGGTCGATGTGATGCTCCAGGGCATCGGGCCCTTCTTGCTTCGTCCCGCTATTCAGCTCGGTATCCTCATCGCGCTTTCGGCCACTGTCGACCCCACGCTGCGCCAGGAGCGCGAACTGCAGCGCCGCCTGCAGGAGATGCTCGACCGCGACGCCGCGGCGGAGGGCATGCTCGGCCGCGATGAAACCGGCGAGGGCTATATCAAGCTCAACTACTTCAACCTGTTCTGGGTATTCTTCGTCTGCTGCGTGCTCGGCCTGATCGCCGAGGACATCTGGCACATGACGGTCGACGACCCGGGCGTCTACCAGAACCGCGCCGGCATGCTGTTTGGTCCCTTCAGCCCCATCTATGGCTTTGGCGCCGTACTCATGACCATGGTGCTCAACCGCTTCTATAAAAAGAACCCCATCATCATTTTCCTGGTAAGCGCTGTGCTCGGCGCGAGCTTCGAGGTGTTCGTGGGCTGGTTTATGCAGACCTCATTTGGCGTGGTCTCATGGAGCTACTCGCACATGAAGCTGTTTGGCATGCCCGACCCACTCGCCGTCCTTACGGGCGGACGCACCTGCACGGGCTTTGCCTGCCTGTGGGGCCTGGGCGGCCTTATCTGGATCAAGCTACTGCTGCCGAGGCTGCTCAAGCTCATCAACATGATTCCGTGGAAGAGTCGCTACTCGGCTACCGTCATCTTTACCGTCATTATGCTGGTCGACGGCGTCATGACGCTGCAGTCGCTCGACTACTGGTACCAGCGCGTCAACGGCACGGAGCCGGATATTCCCGTCGCGCAGTTCTACGGCAAGTATTTCGATAACGACTACATGGAGAACCGCTTCCAGAGCATGACCATGAGTCCCAAGGATGCGACGCGCGTGTAGCGCCACGCAATGCCGAGATTTTCCAACGCACAGAAAAGCCCGCTGGCAGACTGATTTGAACTGCCAGCGGGCTATTTGTTGGAGAGTGCTGCTGCCGGCATTACGCCTCGCGCTCGACCTCGCTCACACACTCATTTTTGATGGTACCGACGAGCGCCTGCAGCGCATCGACCACATGCGGGCGAATGTCTCCGCCAATGAGCACGAGCATGATATCGTCGCCCACGGAAAGCTCACCGCTCGCCAGCCACACGCGTACATAGCCGATGCCGGGCATCGCGCGCGCAGCTTCAATAGCAGACCGCGCCTTTTCGGCGTCGTAGTCAAAGACCATGCCTCCCACCTTGTGGCCCAGCGCCACGCCATCGGTCTCAACTCCGCGCACCTCGGCCTTGGGCGTCGCACGCACCACACCGTTATGCGTCAGATACATACCGCACGCAGGTGCCGACGAATCGGCCTTGGCCTCGCGCAGCCAAGCATCAACCGAAGGCATCGTTTTGCCATTCTCAAGCATCATTTCTCCCTTACCAGCATCGAGTAGCCAATTTGGAACGGGGCTTTTAGCTACTCTCGAACAACTTATTCCTCGACCGACGTGAGCACCATGACGGCACGCGTG
>URWM01000213.1 GCA_900551655.1 uncultured Collinsella sp. | reverse complement strand
TGAGCCTCGCTAATCTGAGCCAACGCACGTGCCTGCGCGACCTCATCGGAAATCGGCGCCGAGGAGTCAGCTGCAACGGTGCGCTTGGCGCGCGTCGTGCGCGTGGTACGGCGCTTGGGCTTGGTGACCTCCTCGCCGTCTGTGGCAGGCTTGGCCGTGCGGCGCGTGCGCTTGGGCTTTGCCGGAACAGCCTCCTCACCAGTTGCAGGCACGGCCTTCTCAGCCGCTGCAGGCGTAGGCGTCGAAGCAGCCTTAGGCGTCTCAGGAGCCGAGGCTTGCGCGGGCGCCGCGACCTGGTCCGACGCAACCGGTGCAGCGGGAGCGGTCTGCGTCGTCGTTATTTCGTTTTCTTGCTGTTGATCAGACACAGTGTTTGCTCAACTTTCTTTTCAAGCCCTGTGATCACATGCTCCCTGCATAAACCTTCAGGGCGGCTAAACAGTCTAGCTCCGTACAAAAACGACGGACATCATTGATCTGTATCGAGATGATTGCGTCATATACGCAGCGTAAGTGTAGCACAACCGCCACCACCTGCAACTTAGTCATTGGACGTTCTTAAACGCCCAGTCATCAGGGACACTCCTCCTCAAAAGTGTCTTAATCAAAAGCGCCTTGAAATGTCGCGCTAGAGGAGTGAAACCGTGGCATCCGGAATAGCCACGCCACGAATCGCGCTTATCTGCTACGTTTGACCCACGACCCCTGACCATTCCCTCGATCTTCCTAAAATCGCAAGCCCGCTACCTGCGGTTTTAATATCGCACCTTTAATCATGGTTCGGGGTATGCGACTAAACGTAGTAGATAAGCCCGATTCGTGGCGGACGGTTTCGTGCCGCTCACACCCGCGACAAAAATGATCTGTATTCCTCCGTCCCCAAGGGGTCATTTTCAAAACTATGCCGGATTACGGGGCCAGAATGATGCAAGCCAACCATACCCTGCATTTTTAATATTCGACAAGCCGTCTACCTGCGGTTTTAATTTCGCTATTGGCGCCATGGTCGCCAGTTGGCGATTCAGCCCCGTAAACCGGTATAGTTGCGTTTTTGTAGCATTTTCCAACACGCCAAAAAGCCCCGCCAAACGCAAAAAGCCCGACCTCCGCATGGAGATCGGGCTTATAGGGCTCAGCGAAGCCGAACCTACACGGTCAAACGACCCGTAGATTACATCTGCTCGGGTGCGGAAACGCCAACAAGGGTAAGCACCAGGGCGAGCGTCACGCGGACAGCGTCGCAAGCGGCCAGACGGGCGCGCGAAAGCTCGGGGTCGACGGGACGACCCTCGCTCGGCAGCACCTGGCAGGCAGCATAGAAGCTGTGGAAGTCGCCGGCGAGCTCCTCGGCAAAGTGCGTCAGACGGAACGGAGCGCGGTCGCGAGCGCAGCTGGCGATGAGGTCGGTGAGCTCGTTGA
Organism: uncultured Collinsella sp.; assembly: GCA_900551655.1. Taxonomy (GTDB): domain Bacteria; phylum Actinomycetota; class Coriobacteriia; order Coriobacteriales; family Coriobacteriaceae; genus Collinsella. Next base: position 2,435 of record URWM01000213.1, on the reverse strand, counting down.
GCTTACGCGAAAGGGCGAGCTCGGTCGGGTCGGTCAGCAGCGAGTAATCGACATTCTCACCGATGGCCTTGGCGGCGACGGCCTTCATGCCCATCTCGTCAGCCTGCTCGGGCGTAACGTCGGCGGCACGGCGCAGGATGGAGCACACGCGGGCGTGAGCGTACTGCACGTAGTACACCGGGTTGGAGTTATCACGCTTCTTGACGGCCTCGATGTCGAAGTCGACCATCTGGTTGGAGCTCTTGGAGATGAGCGTGTAGCGGGCGGCGTCAGAGCCGACCTCGTCGACGAGCTCCTGCAGGGTCACCATGGTGCCCTTGCGCTTGGACATACGGACGGGCTTGCCGTTGCGCAGCAGGTTGACGAGCTGGCCCAGCAGAACCTCGAACTTGCCGGGGTAACCGAGAGCGTCGCAGACGCAGCGGACGCGCTCGATGTAGCCGTGGTGGTCGGCACCCCAGATGTCGATGACGTGGTCGACGCGCTGGAACTTATCCCAGTGATAGGCGACGTCGGAGGCGAAGTAGGTATACTCACCGTCGGACTTGATCAGGACGCGGTCCTTGTCGTCGCCCAGATCGGTGGAGCGGAACCACAGGGCGCCGTCCTTGGTGTAGAGGTAGCCCATCTTGTCGAGCTTCTCAAAAGCGCGGTCGACGGCAGAGGTGCCGGCAGTCTCGCCCTCGGTGTCCTTCACGTACAGGGAGCGCTCGGAGAACCAACGATCGAAGTCGCAGTTGACGGCGTGGCAAAGGTCGCGCATGTTGTCGACCATCTTTACGTAGCCGCGCTCGCGGAAGCTCTCCATGCGCTCCTGCGGATCGGCCTCGACCCACTTGTCGCCGTCGGTGCGCCAGAACTCGGCAGCCTCGTCGATGATGTAGTCGCCGCCGTAGGAGTCCTTGCCCAGAGTCTCGGCAAAGTTGTCCTGATACGGATGGGTCTCGGGGTGCTCGTCGTTCTCGTCGGCAACAAAGGCGTCGCGGTCGGCGATCAGCAGCTTGTGAGCCTCGTCGATATCCACGCCCTGCTTGGCGATGATGTCGGCAAGCTGCATATAGCGCGTGCTGATGGAGTTGCCGAAGGTGTTCATCTGAGAGCCGTGGTCGTTGATGTAAAACTCACGCTGGATGTCGTAACCGGCGTGGTCCATAACACGGCAGAGCGAGTCGCCCAGCGCGGCCCAGCGGCCGTGGCCGATGTGCATGGGGCCGACGGGGTTAGCGGAAACGAACTCGACCTGGGTCTTCAGGCCACCACCGACGTTGGACTTAGCGAAGTCCATACCCTTCTCGCGAGCCTCGCCAAAGATGGCATTCTTGACGGCAACGGAGAGGTAAAAGTTGATGAAGCCGGGGCCTGCGATCTCGACCTTCTCGATCGCGGGGTCCTCGGGCATATGGGCAACGATGGCCTCGGCGATCTTGCGCGGGGCGCAGTGGGCCAGCTTGGCGGACTTCAGGGCCATGGTGGAGGTCCACTCGCCATGAGAAGTGTCAGCCGGTCGCTCGATGGCGCAATCGTCAAGTTCAAATGCGGAAAGGTCGCCGGCCTCCTGGGCCGCAGCAAGCGCAGCGCGTACCAGCTCTTCAATCTTCTCGGGCATAGATCCTCCTTGTGTTAAAGCCCCCGAGCTCTTGGTCACTCGTAGGGCAAAAGCCAGAGTTTGTAGCACTCTATCACAAGCGACGCACACTGTCGCAGGGTAAAGCCAATCGAAATTGCATATGCACAAAAATGACTACCGCTCTTGCGCGGTGGTACAAAGTTGGCGGTTTGCCTGCAATTTATACACGTTCTGGAAATGCATAAACGATTGAATAAGCCGTTCTATTTATCGAATACTCTTACCTATCAGAGTTGTGTGCTTTTCCTGCATAAAGTAAGGGTTTGCGCACGTCAGCGTGTTATTCTAGACATACGTAAATTCGTATAAGTTGGAGGTAGCATGTTCTCAATCGGTCAACACGTCATTCATCCGGGCCAGGGAGTCTGCACCGTCGTCGGTTTTAGGGACGACACACCGCAGCCCATGCTGCTGCTCGAGACCAAGCAGGGACATGCGCAGACGATCCTCATGTACCCCGTGGCGCAGGCCGATCGTTTGCATGCCGCCATCTCCCAGCAAGATGCCGAGCACCTGCTGAGCCACTACGACGAGCTGGAGTGCGACACTTTTACCGAGCGCAACAGCTCGCTGGAGGAGACGCACTTTAAGCAGCAGCTCAAGCTGGGCGCGCCCGAGACGGTCCGCGTGGCAAAGACCATGATGCACCGCATTCGCCAGGCCGAGGAAGCTGATAAAAAACCCAGCTCCTACTACATGCGCGTACTCAAGGAAGCCAAGCGCCGCTCCATCGAGGAGTTCGCCGTGGCCTTGGGCGTCACCGACTGTCTCTTATACACATCTCCGAGCCCACGAGACGTAGAGGAAT
>URWM01000212.1 GCA_900551655.1 uncultured Collinsella sp. | reverse complement strand
CATTTGGGGCAGCGGTGCCAAAAGCAGCCGTTGACGAAGATGGCGATCTTGCGGCCGGGGAAGGCGATGTCGGGCTTGCCGGGAACCTTCCATTCCAAGCGATAACCCGTAAGGCCCGCGGCGCGCAAGCGCTGGCGAACGAGCAGCTCGGGCTTGGTGTTGGCGCGTTTGTTGCCCTTCATGGACTTTTTGATGGCGGCGCGACGGCGTACCAGTTCGCGCTCGTCAGCGGAGAGGTCCGAGGTATCGATGCCGTCGAGCAGACCGGGCTTGGGACGCTTTTTGCTGTGGCGCTTGGCTTTGCGCTTGGGTTTGGTAACGGGCTCGTCGGCTGTGGTGGACTCGGTGCGGTTGGCGGCGTTGGCCTCAAGCCGGTCCTCCTTCAGCTCAATCAGGGCATCAATGAGCCCCTTGTCGGCGGGCATCCATTCCACCGTGGCAAGCGAGGTGCGCGGAATCCAGCGGATATCGAGCTGGCGGTCATGCTTCTGGGGCTCATCGGATTCATCGGCCAGCGAGCAGTAGTAGCACTCCATGGAGAGATGAAAATCGGGGTAGTCGTACTCAACGGTGTAAAAATCGCGCAGGTTGGTGACTTTTACCTGCAGCTCTTCCATAAGCTCGCGTCGCACGGCGTCTTCGGGTGTCTCGCCGCGCATGAGCTTGCCACCGGGGAACTCCCAAAGTCCCTGCATGTCGCCATAGCCGCGCTGCACGGCAAGCAGCTCATCAGATCCTTCCTTGCGAATGATCCCAGCGGCAACATGAACAGTCTTCAACAGGAGTCCTCTCTCAACATCAACAAGTGACAGGCTAGCTACCCGTACCTTACACAACGGTAAGGCAAGCGTAAGCCATATCGATGGTAGCCGACTCGGCTTCTTGCGACTATAGATGCCGTAGACTAATCGCAAGAAAGGACTCGGTATGCAAACCACGCACATGGCGACCCCGGTACTGGAGGTCGCGCATCTCGAAAAGGTATACGGAGCGCTGGGCAACGTGACCCGCGCGCTCAACGACGTCAGCTTTACCGTCAACCGCGGCGAATTCGTTGGCATCATGGGCGCTTCGGGCTCGGGCAAGTCGACCCTGCTCAACTGCGTGTCGACCATCGATAGCGCCACGAGCGGCACCATTCGCATCAACGGGCAGGACGTTACGCGCATGAAGCAGGCCAAGCTTTCGCAGTTCCGCCGCGAGGAGCTCGGCTTTATCTTCCAGGATTCCAACCTGCTCGATACGCTCACGGCACGCGAGAACATAGCCCTGCCGCTCACCATCGCCCGCACAAATTCGGCAGAGATCTCGACCCGCGTGCAAGATGTGGCAGCGCGCCTGTCCATCAGTCAGGTGCTCGACAAGTATCCCTACCAGATGTCCGGCGGTCAGCAGCAGCGCGTTGCCGCGGCTCGCGCGCTCGTCACTGACCCCACCATGATCATGGCCGACGAGCCCACCGGCGCCCTCGATTCTAAAAGCGCCCGTCTGCTGCTCGAGAGCCTGGAGGCCCTTAATCACCGCCTGCGCGCCACCGTGCTCATGGTCACGCACGACAGCTTTGCCGCCAGCTACACGAGCCGTGTACTGTTTATTCGCGACGGCAAGATCTTCACCGAGCTGCGCCGCGGCGACACCGACCGCCGAGAGTTCTTCGACCGCATTATGGAGGTCGTTGCCATGATGGGCGGTGAGGGCTCCGATGCTCTGTAAACTCGCTTGGGGCAACGTCCGCCGCGCCGGCCGCGACTACCTCGTCTACCTTTTGACGCTCACCCTGGGCGTCACGGTCTTCTATGCCTTTAACACCATCTCGATGCAGGTCGACATCGCCGGAATCGATGAAGAGGGCTTGGCACAGGTTATGGGCAGCATGCTCGGCTACCTGACGTACTTTTTGGCCGGTGTCATGGCCTTTTTGATGGTGTATGCCAATAACTTCATCATGAAACGCCGCAAGAAGGAGTTTGGCCTGTACCAGGTGCTCGGCATGGGGCGCGGGCGCGTCGCCACGATCATGGCACTCGAGACCGTGATAGTATCGGTCGTGGCCTTTGTCGCCGGCATCGTGCTGGGCGTGGGGCTCTCGCAGCTTATGACATTCTTTACGGCCTCGCTCTTTAAGACACAGATCGCCAATTTCCACTTCTTCTTCTCGGTGCATGCGTTCAACCTGACCCTTGCCTGCATGCTCGTAATGTTTGTGCTCACGCTACTGCTGAACCTTCGCGCCGTGCGTCGTACCAAACTCATCGAGCTTATGGGTGCCGAGCGTCGCAACGAGAGCATCAAGACACGCAACCCCTGGATCGCGATTGCCATTTTTGCCGTGGGCGTGGTGCTTGTAGGCGTGGCCTATTACCGTCTGCTACGTGATGGGTTCCCGCTAACCGCGACGGACAGCAAGCTGCAAGAGGCCATGAGCCAGTTTGGCATTACGACCGCTATGGTTACAGTGGGCACTTTTGCCCTGTTCTGGGGACTCTCGGGCATGCTCATTAAGCTGCTGCAGAGCCTGCGCGGCGTGTATTGGCGCGGCCTCAACATGTTTACCGTGCGCCAGCTTGCGGCCAAGGTCAACACGGTGTGCTTTTCGATGGGCGTCATCGCGATGCTTCTGTTTTTGGCCATCACCTCGGTGACGTGCGGTATGTCGATTGCCAACGTGATGAACGAAAACCTGGAGCGCTATAATCCGGCCGACATGTCGCAGACGTATATCTATTACACGCCCGATACGCTCGACTTCTACAAAGAGTCTTTCAATCCGTCTGAGGCCGATCGAATGGTGCTGGCCGATAGTACGGTCGATTTGTACTCCGCATGGCACGGCGATCGTATCGATCACGATAACGTTGCAGACGGTATTAAGGGCAAGTCGGCGGACAACAACGACGAGACCGGCAAGAAGGTCGATATCTCCGATGTTGCCGGTGAGCATGTGCAGATCGATTCGTATCTGAGTTACCCGCTTGGCGGCTCGAATCCTTCGGTGACTCCAAGTGAGATGTGCAAGATCATGGGCGAAAAGCTTCCCAAGGCGTTCGGGGGTAGCAATGCCGATGCGATGGGTCTGTTTGCGACGCCGGCAAGTCAGTACAACAAGCTGCGCCAGATGATGGGCGAGGAGCCGGTGCACATCGGTCACGACCAGTATCTGCTCACGTGTGATATGGGCGGCGAGCTGGTCGACCTGTACACCAAGTATATGGCTGGCGGCCATGCCCTTACCTTGGGCGGGCATACGCTCAAGCCCGCAGCCGATAAGTCGGACGAAGATACGGCGGCCATCGCCAACTCGGCGATGGGTAGTAATCCGGGCACCGTCGTCGTTGCCGACGAGCTGTTGTCCCAACTTAATCTGCAGCCGTATTCCAGTAGCCTGCTCGTTAACTACAAACAGGGGATGGATACAACCGAGGCAGACGAGAGCATTAAATACACTGTGCTCGACAATCTGCTCGTTGACGGCAAGGAGTCGGGGTCGTGGGGAACCTTCATCACACGCTCCGAGATGTACACGCAGGCAGCGCAAATGAACGGTCTTATTAGCTACCTAGCCATCTACATCGGCTTTGCATTGGTCGTTGCATGCGCGGCGATACTGTCGATCCAGCAGCTCTCCAATGTGGCCGACGGCAGCCGCAGCTATCGTGTGCTGGCACAGATCGGCTGCGACGATCGCCAGATCCGCTATTCGGTGATGGCGCAGCAGGCGGTGTTCTTCCTGTTCCCGCTGGCAGTGGGCCTGGCGCACTCCTTTGTGGCACTTAAGGTGATCATCGAGCTGGTGAGCACGTTCGGAGCTATGAGCATCTGTCTCTTATACACATCTCCGAGCCCACGAGACGTAGAGGAATCT
>URWM01000211.1 GCA_900551655.1 uncultured Collinsella sp. | reverse complement strand
TTCCTCTACGTCTCGTGGGCTCGGAGATGTGTATAAGAGACAGGAGCGAGGGCGCCGTACTGCCACAGAATCGGTGCGGCGTCAGAAAGCGTACCCATCAGGCGCTCATGACGGCACAGCAGGGCACGGTGGCACAGCTCAAGGCGCTCGTCGAAGATCTTCCAGAACTTATCCATATCCTGGTGCGAGCTCAGCGCGACATCGGGCAGGTTGATGGTCACGACGCCCTGGTTAAAGCGACCATAGTACTTGGGCTTGTTCGGGTCGTAGTTCAGCGCGTTGGCAACGTTGTTAAAGCCGTTGCCCGAGCGGTCGGGCGTCAAGAAGCTGCGGCAACCCATGCAGGTGTAGCAATCGCCGTTGCCGGCGGTCTCGCCCTTCGACAGCTTGAGCTCGCGCATCTTCTTCTCGGAGATGTAATCGGGCACCATGCGCTTGGCGGTGCACTTGGCAGCCAGCTGGGTCAGGTAGAAGTACGGGGAATCCTCGTGAACGTTATCGTCCTCGAGTACATAGATAAGCTTGGGGAATGCCGGGGTAATCCACACGCCGGCCTCGTTCTTAACGCCCTCATAGCGCTGACGAAGCGTCTCCTCCACGATCATGGCAAGGTCGTGCTTCTCCTGGGGCGTACGGGCCTCATTGAGATACATAAAGACCGTCACGAACGGCGCCTGGCCATTCGTGGTCATAAGGGTCACGACCTGATACTGAATCGTCTGGACGCCGCGACGAATCTCATCGCGCAGGCGATCCTCAACGACCTCGCGCACCTTCTCGGCAGATGCCGAGACACCGAGCTCCTCGAGCTCGCGAGCGACCTCGCCGCGAATCTTCTGACGGCTCACCTCAACAAACGGAGCAAGATGGGTCAGCGAAATCGACTGGCCGCCGTACTGGGAGGAAGCAACCTGAGCGATAATCTGCGTCGCGATGTTGCAGGCAGTGGAGAAGCTGTGCGGCTTCTCGATCAGCGTGCCCGAGATAACGGTGCCGTTCTGGAGCATGTCCTCCAGGTTCACCAGATCGCAGTTGTGCATGTGCTGGGCAAAGTAATCCGAATCGTGGAAATGGATCAGGCCCTCATTATGGGCATCCACGATCTCCTGGGGCAGCAGCACGCGCTGGGTCAGGTCCTTGGAAATCTCGCCGGCCATATAGTCGCGCTGAACGGAGTTGACGGTCGGGTTCTTGTTGGAGTTCTCCTGCTTGACCTCTTCGTTATTGCACTCGATCAGCGACAGAATCTTGTCGTCGGTCGTGTTCTTCTGGCGCTTCAGGCTCTGAACATAGCGATAGATGATGTAGTGGCGGGCAACCTCGTAGCAGTCGAGACGCATGATCTCGTCCTCGACCAAATCCTGAATCTCCTCGACCGAAACGGTGTGGCCCGCGTTCTCGCATGCCTCGGCGACATTTTGTGCCGCATAAACCACCTGGCGGTCGGTTAGACGAGAGCTCTCCTCGACCTCCAAGTTTGCGGCGCGGATGGCATTGACGATCTTATCGATGTCAAAGACAACCTCGGTGCCGCTGCGCTTGATGATCTTCATCCTCTTGCCTCTTTCGCGTCGTAGCCTCATTGCGCTTCAGAGCCAAACGATGCCCGGCAGGGCTTGCCCCTGTCTTGCGGCGCCGTCGCGCAATCTGTGTTCTCGATAAACCATAAGCCTCCATGCGGACATTCCCTGGAGCCGATCAAGCGGTTCAAGGACACGTTCAAAAGAGGCAGTTAAGGTCTTCGTTCTCTGTCCGCCATCTATCATACGACAAAGACGCATCTATATCCTGTATTCTTTTTTTAGGCCAAACACAACATATAGTGTTTCAGCAGGTCAAAGCAATTAGTCATTTTGCAGACGCATTATAAATGAGGGGTATTTGACAAGTCGGTAAAACGTTACCAACACGGCTACCTGCATGGCAGTTATAAAACCCCCTTAGTCAAGCCGCTGACAAATCCTACCAAAACCAAGCCGCTCACGCCAAAAGAATCCAAAAGATTATGCTTGACCAACATGTTGCGGTCACGCTCGGCCAGGACGTATGCAATCTGCCGGCACCCCTACGGGATACGAAGACCATCGCATACAGACCTTGGATCAAAATTTGCTGGCATGTTTGGCGGCATAAAACAAAACAGTCCAGAAGCAAAGCCTCTGGACTGCGAACATTTGGTGGGCGTTAGAAGATTTGAACTTCTGACCTCTTCCGTGTCAGGGAAGCGCTCTCCCCCTGAGCTAAACGCCCGATCAAGGGTGCGCAAGTGCGCAAGGGATAATATAACGGAGCCTGAACTCGGTGGCAAGAACATTTTTAAAAATCGCTTACATTGTGGAATTCGGGGGCTTTGTCGTATCCATTTCAAAAGAGTCTGCTGCCGCGATTTGGCTGTCGACTAATGCAAGGCCATTGCGGTATCGAGCTATAGAAAGACGCCTGCGGAATTGTCCTACCGATAAGCGGACAAGCCTCCAGCTGGTGCCTTCGCCGTGGTAAGGTAAGCCGAATTGTTTCCAAGCTGTTTCGGGGGAGTGGAATGAGCAAAGAGTGTGTCGAGCAGGTCGAAGGCACAGGGGCTTCGGTGCCGATGACCGATATATCGAACATTGATGTGCCCGAGGGCACTGACGAGCTCAGCCGTAGCACCCGCCGCGCCTGGCGCGAGCGCCTGAACAGCGCTTCGACGCGCAAGATGATCGCGGGCGTTTTGGCTACGCTGGTGGGCGGTTCGTTTTGGGGCTTCTCGGGCACCAGCGCGAGCTTTCTGTTCGATACCTATCACGTCGACACCTTGTGGCTTATGAGCGTGCGTCAGATTCTCGCCGGTCTACTCTTTATGGCCGTGGTTGTTACGCGCGACCGCGAGCGCCTGATTAAGCTCTGGACCACACCCGCCGATTGCAAGCAGCTGCTGCTCTTTACCGCCTTTGGCCTGCTGTTCAACCAGTTTTGCTATCTTTCGGCCGTGCGCCTGACGAACGCCGGAACCGCGACGGTGCTCCAGTGCCTGCAGCTCGTTATCATCATGGGCTACACCTGCGTGACCGATCGCCGCATGCCGCGTACTCGCGAAGTCATCGGCATTGGCCTGGCTCTGGGTGGAACCTTTTTAATCGCCACCGGCGGCGACCCCACCAGCCTGAATATCTCGCCGCTTGGCCTGGCAGCAGGTCTTATGTGTGCGGTCAGCGCCGCGTGTATGGCGGTGATTCCCGCCAAGATCCTGCCCGAATACGGTAGCCCCATCGTCACGGGCTCGGCAATGCTCACGGCGGGCGTGGTCTCATGTGTCTTCGTGCAGCCCTGGGCGCATATGCCGGCGCTCGACGCTGCCGGCGTCGAGGCACTCGCGGTGTTCGTGGTTATCGGATCGTTTTTTGCTTACATGCTCTATATGCAGGGCGTTAAGGACATCGGCTCGGTGCGTGCGAGCCTCATCGGAACTGTGGAGCCGGTTTCGGCGACCATCACCAGCGCCGTTATGCTGGGCACGGTGTTTTTGCCGACCGACCTTATCGGCTTTGCCATGATCATCGTGATGATGTTCCTCACGGTGTAGTTGACGCCGCCGCCAAGACAGAAAAGGTGTTGTGCCGCATTTTCGCCAATTGATGTCCGTGTCTGGAGTTTAGCTGTCGATGCTCAAAATGCCATAAACTAGTAACGTTATGGACTTTTTCATTGCGACTCAATTGCGAGGATTTCTTTATGGCTGGTAATCACTTTAAGGGCAGCGATAGCGGCCGCCCTGCAGTTCCGCCGCGTCCGAACGGGGCTGGTAAGGCCGGCACGCCGGGCGGCGCTGGACAGGGCGGTTCCGGTAAGCGCGTGTCCCCGGGCGAGACGGCGATGTTTACCGCTCTGTACGAGCTGTCTCTTATACACATCTGACGCT
>URWM01000210.1 GCA_900551655.1 uncultured Collinsella sp. | reverse complement strand
GCCCGGCGCGACGCGAAACGCGTGATATTGCCGCGCCGGACCCCGTCCGCCAACCCAAATAGCCTGTCGAAGGATCTCGCTGACCCAAAAAGACGCTTCCGGCGCGTATGCAGCCGCTCCGGCCTGCTGAATACTCCCAAAAATGCACGGCGCACCCGGGGGGGCCCGTACATGCCGTGAAAAAAACACGCTCGCATCCAAAAGAATGCGAGCGTGAAAGCCAGATGGCAGCAGAGGCGCCAGACGGCGGGCGGAATCCCTGGCGCGTCCGCCCGGGCACCGCAGCCGCCGCGCGTCAGTGGGGAGCTTCATGTTCTCCGTCGATGCCAGAACCCCGCATACGCGAATCTCCAACTAAGCCGATAGCCCAAGTCTCTTGCCGCGACCGCCTCCGTGCATTTTCGTGAGGGGGACTGGCCCACCTAAAACTGCGCCCACTAAAAAGGGCCCCGAGCATAATCTGCTCGGGGCCCAAATTCATCTCGCCTTACCGCGCGGCACGTGTGTTACTTGCGCTTGCCGCCGCCGTCACCGGGACGACGGGAGCTACCGCCGCGCTTGCCGCCACGATTGTTACCATAGCTGCCACGGTTATCGCGACCGCCGGCACGACCGCCGCGGGAGCCGGCCTGGTTGCCGCCACGCCCGCCGCGATAGCCGCCACGGCGCTCCTCGCGGGTGTCATCGTAGTTGCGCCAGTCATCGCGACGATCGCGGCTGGCACGCGGGTCGCGACGATCGCGCGACTCATTCGAACGACCGGCGCCGCTGCGGCCGCCGTTGCCACGAGCGCCCTCGCGACGCTCACCACCGCGGGCGCCCTCGCGGCCTCCGCGCTCGTCAAAGCGCTTGCCGCCGCGGGACTCGCCGCCGCGGGTACCACGCTCGTCACGCGAGCCACGGCCTTCGCCGCCACGGCGCTCATCGCGCCCGCCGCGCTCGCCATCGCGACCGGAGCGACGACGGTCACCCGAACCGCGCTTGCCGCCACGCGAACCACGGCCCTCGTCCTCGCGCTCAACACGACGACGACCGCCACGGTCCTCGTCCTCACGACGACGGCGGTGTGCCTCGCCCTGGAACTGCTTGGCACGACGCTCGGCACGATTGCCGCGCGGGCCCTGCTCAACAGCACCGCCACGCTCCTCGGCAGCCACCTCGCGGGCCACGCTCTCCACAGCCTCGTCCACACGAGCCTGAACGCCCTCGCGCACGCGGGTCTTGCCGCCGCGCTTGGGACGGCTCGGACGCTCGCCGTCGCCACGACGCTCATCGCGACCGCGGTTGGAACGACCGGCCACATCGCCGTAATCGTCGCCGTTGCGCTTGCCGTCGCGACGCGCCTGCTCAAGCTTCTTCTTGCTCTTGGACTTGCCGCGCTTGGTCTTCTTCTTCACCTTAAAGGCCGCAGGATCGCGCTCGGGGTCAACTGCGGGCGGATTGGGACCCACATGCAGGTCGCCGGCCTCGTAGATGTCGGCGGTCTTGTCCATGAGCTTCTCGATCTCGTAGAACTCATCGACGTCCTGCTCGGTCACAAACGTAATGGCCCAGCCCAGCTCGCCGGCACGGCCCGTGCGGCCAATGCGGTGGATGTAGTCGGTCGGCTCTGCCGGCACGTCAAAATTCACGACGTAGCGCACATCGCTAATGTCGATGCCGCGGGCGAGCACGTCGGTTGCCACCAGAACGTCGACGGTACCGTCGCGGAAGGCCGAAAGTGCGCGCTCGCGCTGGGCCTGGCTGCGGTTGCCGTGGATCGCGGCGGCCTTGATGCCCTTGCGCTCCAGACGACGGCAGCAGCTGTCGGCGCGGTGCTTGGTGCGCATAAAGACGATAGTGCGCTCCGGGCCCTCCTTCTTGAGGAACTCGGGCAGCAGGTTGTTCTTGGCCTCGATGGACACCGGGAACACAAACTGGTCGACGGTGTCGGCGGTCGACGTGGCGGGCGCGATCTCCACGCGTGCCGGGTCGCTCACCAGGTCGGTGATCTCGCCCACGGCTTCCTCGTCGAGCGTCGCCGAGAACAGCAGCGTCTGGCGCTCGGTCGGCGTCTCGCGCACAATGCGGCGGACGGCAGGCAAAAAGCCCATGTCGAGCATACGGTCGGCCTCGTCGAGCACCAGCACCTTGACCTCGTCCAGATGGCAGGCGCCCTGCTCGATCAGATCGACCAGACGGCCCGGCGTTGCGACCAGGATGTCGCAGCCGTACTTGAGGGCAGCGGTTTGCGGCTTGTAGCTCACGCCGCCCACGACGGTCACGGCAACGTGGCCCGTGACGTCGGCGATCTTGCTCGCGACCTCGTCGATCTGCTGGGCAAGCTCGCGCGTGGGGGTGATGACGAGCATCACGGGGCCGCGGCCGTTGCCCTCGGGCTTCTTGGCGCCGCGACGGCGGTTGCGGCCGCCACGCTCGCGCACGGGCTTGGGCGGAGCAATGTGCTCCAGATTGTTCATGGTCGGCAGCAAAAAGGCGGCCGTCTTGCCGGTGCCGGTCTGAGCGGCGGCAAGCAGGTCACGGCCCTCAAGCACCACGGGGATCGAGCCGGCCTGGACAGGCGTGGGCGCCGTGTAGCCTAGGTTCTCGATGGCACGAAGCATCTCGTCCGAAAGTCCCAGCTCGTCAAAGGCGGGCAGGTTCTCGGTCGCGGACTCGACGGTCTCGGCGGCGCTGGCCTCGTCGGCCGCATCGAAGGCAGCCTGGGTCATGGCCTCGCGGGCCTCGTCCAGAATCTCGGCGTCCGTAACGTCGGATACAGAATTACGCATATGTTGTTGTTCCTTATCTGCACGCGCAATGGGCACGGCATGCGGCCGCGCGGGCGTGCTTGGTAGTGCGCTAATACATACAAAAACAGGTGCGCACAGAGAGGACGTTGCTCAGCACGCTGGCGATCGCTTTGGCAGCCCTATCACGCGCCGTCCAGACGCAGCAGCTCTAAGCGATGGAGCAGATTCGCCGCCGGTTAGTATACCCGTACTCCGTATGCCCCCACGTAAACCACAGATGACGAGGCGGACGAGGTGGGCCCGGCTGATTGTCTCAATCTGTAACAGCTGCGGGACAAAACCGGGTCCTAATTGTTATAGATCAAGACAGAGGGGGATTTCCGTCCAGTCCAAACCAAATCTCTCAGGCTTCCTGCAATTTCGAACATGTGGCCTATAATGTTGCTTTGGTTACGCTATATATTGCGCAGCCATTTAATACGTCGCCCACCGGGGGCCATTAATTCCTATCGCCATATTGGCTAGGAAGCAATCAAAGGAGGTATCCGTGGCAGCAGAGACGCCTTGCTCGGTCCTCTATAACGATATTCGCTCGTTCGGCGGTCTTAAACATCTCGAGATCGCCCGAATGCTTATCAATGGAAACTCTTATCTCGGCAGTACCCTGCTCGAGAAATGCTCTTCCAACCGCTCGTATCTCACCCGTTACATCGTCCATCGCAAGCCTGACCAGTGCGCACCCGCCATCTACAGCGACTTTACCGTCACCACGCTCAACCTTTCCGCGGCAATCTGCAGCAAGCTCGGCGGCGGCGAGTCCGCCTATCGGGCAATCGCCGAGCACTATCGCGGTCCGGCCGCCAACGAAATGATGTCGGCTCTCACCAGCTACAAGCTGGACAGCCGCCTATATGCAAATGCCCTCAATCGCATCGACAACTTTGACGGCAATACCGTGCGCGAGAAAAGCACGCTTTACCTTATGCTCTTTGTGGCAACGGGGGCGCTCGCCGATCCCGTTCAGGGCGTGGCCACCGTCGAGCGCTTTTGCGACAGCAAGACGGGCGGGCACTTTGGCACCACCGAAACTACCGTCGGACGTGGCTTTATGAGCAGCCTCTGTCTCTTATACACATCTCCGAGCCCACGAGACGTAGAGGAATCTCG
>URWM01000209.1 GCA_900551655.1 uncultured Collinsella sp. | reverse complement strand
TCCTCTACGTCTCGTGGGCTCGGAGATGTGTATAAGAGACAGGATCGGAATCGTCGGTGATCTTGCCGTCCGCCAGATTGACGATGCGCGTGGCATATTGGTACGCCAGCTCGGGATTGTGCGTGACCATGATGACCAGGCGGTCGCGCGCCACGTCCTTGAGCAGGTCCATGACCTGTACGGATGTCGTTGAATCCAAAGCGCCGGTCGGCTCGTCGGCAAGCACAATCTCGGGATCATTAATCAGGGCGCGGGCGATGGCCACGCGTTGCATCTGCCCGCCCGAAAGCTGGCTCGGGCGCTTGTTAACGTGCTCGCCCAGGCCAACTTTCTCCAACGCCTCGCGCGCACGTTGACGGCGCTCGGCATGCCCCACACCCGTGAGCGTGAGCGCCAGCTCAACGTTTTCCAAAATGGTCTGATGCGGAATGAGGTTATAGCTTTGGAACACAAAGCCGATGCGGTTGTTGCGGTAGGCATCCCAATCGCGGTCGCGGAAGTCCTTGGTCGAGATACCGTCAATCAGCAGGTCGCCAGAATCGAAATGATCGAGCCCGCCGATAACGTTGAGCATCGTAGTTTTGCCCGACCCCGAAGGTCCCAGAATGGCCACGAACTCGTTATCCCGAAAAGACAGGCTCACGCTGTCGAGCGCCACCTGCGTAAACGACTGCGTAACGTACCTTTTGCAAATTCCTTTGAGCTCCAGCATGGACGGCAACCTCTCCTGCGCAGGCACCCTGCCCGCTCTCCTCCGCCGTTCGTATTCGACGCGTTTGTCCTACTCTATCCCCATTTTTTGCCGACGCCAGTGAGGAATGTAACAAACCGCGCCAAAAAACGAACGGGACGGCGCCCAAAAGAAGAGGTCCCGAGCGGGACCTCTATATGGTGGAGCTTATCTTGAAAGGTAGCGGACTACTTCGCACAGCGGTGCACGATCTTCGCCATGCTTTACGCGTTTTTTACTGCTCGCTATTCGCAATCGCCTGGTCAATAAGCTTGTCGAGTGCCGCGCGCTGCTCGGCGGAGCTGATGGCTCCCACGATGGGCTCCCCTACGATGTTGCCATTCTGATCGATGACATACGTTGTCGGGAACGAGAACAAATTTGACGTAAACTTACCGGCCTCGCTATCCGACTTGAACCAGATGTTCTTATATGTCACACCCTTCTTGCTCAGCACGTCCTTGGCATCTGCAATCTCGCCCTTGTTGCCATCGAGCGTAAAGGAATTGACGCCCACGACCTGGCCGCCCTTCTTGGCAAGCTCCTGATTCAGCTTCTCAAGATCGCCCAGCTCGCCCACGCACGGCTTGCAAGTGGTGAACCAGAAGTTCATGACGGTGACCTTGTTCTTAGAGAACAGCTCGTCGCTATTCACGTCGTTGCCGTCCAGGTCCTTGCCCGTAAAGCTGGGGAACTTCGTCGCCTCGCTCGAAGCATTGGCACCAGCTGTCATGCCAGCGGTCGAAGCGTCGACGCTCTCGCCTGCGCTCGGCGTGCTTCCACAGCCGGGGAACTCCTTCTCCAAGCTCTCGAGCTTGTCCTCGATCTCCTTGATCTGCTGTGCACCGGCCTTGAGCGTCTTAAGCTCATCCGCCGTAAACTTATCCTTGGCGCCGTCGATGGTCTTGAGCAGGAAATCGCCGTAATTGCTGCCGTCCTCAATCATTGTCGAGTCTTTATTTGCCGCATTGAATACCTTTTCCCACAGCGCGTTATCACTCGAAAAGATCTCGTTCTCCTTCTGCATGAGTTTTGCATACAACTCGGCGGCCTCGTCGGCATTGGTCGGCTTCTGTGCAGTGAGTTCTGCGATCTTAGGATCGGAGCTCGCAGATTCGCTCACATTGCCACCGGGCGCCGAACATGCCACAAGGCACAAGGCCAATACCGGCACCATAAACAGGGCCGCAATCTTAGAAAGCTTCATAGTCATTCCTCCGTTTTGTCGAAGCTTGTTTACTTTTTATCGGCGGTCAAGGGAAGCTTTTCCGCCGACACATCCAGGCCATAGCGATAGCTGATGGCATCGACAGGACAGGCCCCGATGCACTTTCCGCACCGGATACATTCGGCATGATTGGGCGCGCGGACCACATCAACGTCCATCTGACAAACCTTTGAGCACTTGCCGCACGAGACACATTTGCACGCGTCAACCTGAATCCCCAACAAGGACACCCTATTCATGAGCGCATAGAATGCGCCAAGTGGACAAATCCATTTGCAGAAGGGGCGATAGAACAAAACGCTCAGCACTACCACGGCAATGAGAACGGCAAGTTTCCAGGTAAAGAGCTGCCCCAGCGCAGATCGAATGCCGGCGTTGGCAATGGCCAGCGGAATGGCGCCCTCGAGCACACCCTGTGGACAGATGTACTTACAAAAGAACGGGTCGCCCATGCCCACGTCGTTAACCACCAAGACGGGCAGCAGCACCACGGCAAACAGCAGCACGACGTACTTGATGTACGTGAGCGGCTTGAGCTTTTTCGTGGAGAACTTTTTGCCGGGAATCTTATGAAGCAGCTCCTGCAGCCAGCCAAACGGGCACAGAAAGCCGCATACAAAGCGCCCCAGCAGCACGCCGAGCAAAATGAGCGTACCGGTAACATAGTAAGAAAAGTTGAACTTGGATGAACCTACCACCGACTGGAACGACCCGATGGGGCACGCACCCGATGCCGCGGGGCACGAATAGCAATTTAGTCCAGGTACGCAGACTGTTTTTCCCGCGCCCTGATAGATGCTTCCTTTGGCAAAGTTTGGCAGGTGAATATTGGTGACCAGCGTCGCCGCCGCCTGAATGAATCCGCGAAATCGGGCCAAAACATGCGACGCAGTGTTTTCTCTTTTATCCAATTCCGATACACTCCAAGCACAGCCTAATCGCTTTGGCCAGCACGGCATCCGCCTCGCCACGCATAACACCAAAGCACACCATGGCAATTCCGACGATCAACAAAGCGACCTGTACCATGGGTTTTACCGCTTTGAACAACTCGACCACTCCTTTCGTTACGCGACCATTGGACCATATCGACTATAAAATCCGTGTTAAGCGCGATTTGGAATGTGCAAGGAGACTGTTATGCGTATTTTGATCGTCGAAGACGAGCGAGCACTGTGCGATGCAATCGCGCGCAGCTTGCGAAACTTGGCGTACAGCGTCGACTGCTGCCACGACGGACAGGAGGCGCTCGACCTGCTGAGCGTCGAAGTCTTTGACCTCGTGGTACTCGACCTCAACCTTCCCCGTATCGATGGCATGACCGTGCTCAGGGAACTTAGGAAAACCGATTGCGAGACCAAGGTACTGATTCTGTCCGCGCGTGGCGAAGTATCCGATAAAGTCGACGGACTCGATGCCGGCGCCAACGATTACCTCACCAAGCCGTTTCATCTGGACGAACTTGCAGCAAGGATCCGCAGCCTTACCCTCAGGCGCTTCGCACAAAGCGACATAGTATTAGCCTGCGGAAAGCTCAGCTTTGACACCAAGGCGCGCATCGCTTCCGTGGACAGTGAGGCTCTATCTCTTACACGCAAGGAAACGGGAATCTTGGAATACCTGATGCTTAATCAGGGGCGACCGGTAAGCCAAGAGGAGCTTATCGAGCACGTTTGGGATAGCAGCGTGAACAGCTTTAGCAACGCAACCCGCGTTCACATCTCGTCACTCCGCAAAAAGCTACGCAGCGCTTTGGGATACGACCCGATTCGCAATCGGATTGGAGAGGGCTACGTTATGGAGGATAGCGAATGAAAAGGCTTTCGCTGCAATGGCGCATAACGATCATGACGGCGCTGCTGACGTGTGCGGCGTGCGTGCTGACGAACTGCCTGGTCGGCTATACGGGCATGCGCTATATGGACTGTCTCTTATACACATCTGACGCCGCCGACGA
>URWM01000208.1 GCA_900551655.1 uncultured Collinsella sp. | reverse complement strand
ACCTAAGCCTTCGTCGGCAGCGTCAGATGTGTATAAGAGACAGCCTTTGCGGTTGTCGAGGTTTCTGCCCCGACTGGTTTTGAGGATGCTTTTGGCCTGGCTGATGAAATTCTGGTTATCAGCGCTCCTTTAGCAGTTCGTCGCGAGCGTGCCATTCATCGTGGTATGGAGTCTTCTGATTTTGATGCGCGCTCTGCATGCCAACCTGATGAGGCTTCGCTTTGCAATCTCGCTACGACGGTAATCGATAATGCGGCAGGCGATAACTCGCTCTTTGAACAACTGGACGCATGGCTTGCGCGCCATGGCTTCGGGGATGTAGTGGATAAGGATGAGGCCGATGCCTAAGACACGTTTCTTTACGTGGTATCGCGTGGCGCCACTTGCCGTTATGCTCGTCTTCGGCCTTATTTCGCTCGTCTACTCGTATGCCCCTGCTGCCTTCTTTAAGCCTTTGTATCCGATTGACTACGAGGCGTACGTAAAGCAATCGAGCATTTCGCACAATCTCGATCCGTATCTGGTGTGTGCTGTCATAAAGTCGGAATCGAATTGGGATCCCGAGGCTGAGTCGAATCAAGGCGCTCAGGGATTGATGTAGCTGATGCCCGAGACTGCCCAGGATATGATTGCCAAGGGTCTTGTCGATGGTAGCGAGTATTCAGCCGACAACCTTAACGATCCCGCTACGAACATCGAGTTTGGCTGTGCGTATCTTTCGTATCTTCTGACGTATTTTAACGGGTCGACTGACAGTGCCATTGCTGCCTATAACGCCGGCATGGGCAATGTCGACGGATGGGCGCAGCAGAGCACGTCGCTTCATAATGCAATCACCTTTCCCGAGACGCAGGCGTATCTGATTCGTGTCAATAATGCCTGGGTTCGCTACAAGACCCTCTATCCCGATCGGTTCGTATAGGACTATGCCTGCCGCCTGCGTATACTGCAGATATATGAGTTAGGAGTATCCATGGCGGAATTTGAAGTTGAGCGTGTTGGAGGAGAGCTCAAACGTTTTGGCGTTGAGGGCTCTGAGGTGCCGTTTGAGGTCGTGTCTC
The DNA here is from genome assembly GCA_900551655.1 of uncultured Collinsella sp. Classification (GTDB taxonomy): domain Bacteria; phylum Actinomycetota; class Coriobacteriia; order Coriobacteriales; family Coriobacteriaceae; genus Collinsella. The sequence goes on along the minus strand of URWM01000208.1, from coordinate 2,877 downwards.
CATACGAGCCCGCTGGTTCCCAGCCTAAGGCCATTGAGTCGCTTGTGCAGGGTGTGAGGGACGGAGATCGCTATCAGGTTTTGCTGGGCGTGACTGGTTCGGGCAAGACCTTCACGATGGCTAAGACTATTGAGGCCCTGGGGAAGCCGACGCTGGTCATGGCTCCCAACAAAACGCTTGCCGCTCAGCTCGCGAGCGAGCTCAAGGAGTTCTTCCCTGACAACGCCGTGGTCTATTTTGTGTCGTACTACGATTACTATCAGCCCGAGGCATATGTACCGCAGAGTGATACGTATATCGAGAAAGACTCCTCGATTAACGAAGAGGTCGAGATGCTGCGCCATCAGGCGACGGCATCGCTGCTATCTCGACGCGATGTGATCGTCGTCGCATCGGTCTCGTGTATCTATGGCATTGGCTCCCCCGAGGACTATGCGGGCCTAGCTCCGAACGTCGACAAGAAGGTGCCGCTCGAGCGCGATGACTTTATCCATGCGCTTATCGATATCCAGTACGATCGCAATGACTATGATTTGGCACGTGGCACTTTCCGCGTGCGCGGCGATGTCGTCGACGTGTATCCGCCCTATGCCGAGCATCCGTTGCGGTTTGAGTTCTTTGGCGACGAGGTCGAGCTGATTGCCGAGATCGACGAGGTCACCGGCGAGATGCTGCGTGAGTACGAGGCCATTCCCGTGTGGCCGGCCTCGCACTACGTGACTGAGAAGCCTAAGGTCAAAGCGGCTCTGAAATCAATCAGTGAAGAGTGCGAGAAGCGTGTGGCCGAGCTCAAGGCGACTGATAAGCTGCTCGAGGCGCAGCGCCTGCAGCAGCGCACCGATTATGATCTTGAGATGCTCGAGACCATGGGTTTTTGTAACGGTATCGAGAACTACTCGCGTCATCTGGACGGTCGAAAACCGGGCGAGCCGCCGTTTACCCTGATCGATTACTTTCCTAAGGACATGCTCTGTATCATCGATGAGAGTCATGTAACGGTGCCGCAGATCCGCGGCATGCACGAAGGCGACCGCTCGCGTAAGGTGACGCTGGTGGAGCATGGTTTTCGTCTGCCTTCGGCACTCGATAACCGCCCGCTTCGTTTCGATGAGTTTGAGGCGAGGATTCCCCAGTTCATCTACGTTTCGGCCACGCCGGGCGACTATGAGCTGCGGGTTAGCCAGAACGACGTTGAGCAGATTATTCGTCCGACCGGCCTGCTCGATCCAAAGATTGACGTGCGTCCGGTTCGTGGGCAGATTGACGATCTTGAGGACGAGATTCGCGAGCGCGTTGCCCGCAAGGAGCGCGTGCTGGTGACCACGCTCACCAAGCGCATGGCCGAGGACTTGACCGACCATCTGCTTGATGCCGGCATTAAGGTCAATTACATGCACTCCGATACAGCGACGATGGACCGTGTCGAGATCCTGCGAACGCTGCGCGAGGGAAAGATCGATGTTCTCGTTGGCATTAACCTGCTTCGCGAGGGTCTAGACCTTCCCGAGGTCTCGCTGGTGGCAATTCTCGACGCCGACAAGGAAGGCTTCTTGCGCAACCGCCGTTCGCTGATTCAGACGATTGGCCGTGCGGCCCGCAATGCCGACGGCGAGGTCATCATGTATGCAGACGTTGTGACCGATTCGATGAAAGAAGCCATCGAGGAGACGCAGCGCCGTCGTGAGATTCAGATGGCATATAACGAAGAGCATGGCATTGTGCCCAAGACGGTCCGCAAGGCCATTAACGACATTTCGAGTTTTATTGCCGAGGCCGAAAAGACTGTGGGCTCGAAGGGACGCTCGAAGGGCGACTCTCTGGGCCATGGTGCGTTCTATACGCCCGATGAAAACGGCGAGGGCGCCGCGCCGGAGACGGTGGCACCCGAGCAAACGCTTGCCGAGCAGCTGGAAGGGCTGCCGCATGACGAGCTCGTGCGGATCGTCGAGACCATGGAGGAAGACATGCGTAACGCTTCCGCCGCCATGGACTTTGAGGAGGCGGCACGTCTACGCGATGCCGTCGTTCAGATTCGGTCGATGCTTGAGGGCGCATCTGAGGACGAAACGATCGAGCGTTTGCGTTCGCAGGCTCGCAAGGGCTCTACCTTTGCTTCGGGCAGAAAACGCCAGGGTGCACGATTCAGGAAGTAGTGAACAGGCCCCGAGTTCCCTGTGGAGCTCGGGGCCTGTGTCGTTCGGACGCGAGAGTTCGTGCACTAGAGGTCTGCTATCAGCGCCTCAGCGCAACGGATGCCGTCGGTGGCGGCACTCATGATGCCGCCGGCATATCCGGCACCCTCGCCGCAAGGGTAAAGGCCCGGGGTCGACACGGCGTGGCATGTTCGATCGCGGGTGACCGTGACCGGGGAGCTCGAACGCGTCTCCACGCCAGTGAGGACCGCATCGGGGCGGTCATAGCCGCGCAGTTTCTTGCCGAGCAGGGGGATTCCCAAACGAAGCGATTCGACGATATGCTGCGGGAGGGCATCGTCGATCGCCGTCCAGGTCACGCCAAGTGGATAGGTTGGTTTTACCTTTCCGGGTGCCGTGCTGGCGCGTCTAGCAAGGAAATCTCCGACGAGCTGTGCCGGCGCGTTCCAGTTAGAGCCACCCAGGCGATAGGCGGCTCGCTCGCAGGCGCGCTGGAGCTCAATGCCTGCGAGCGGATCATCGCCGGGAAGGTCGTCAGGTGTGACGTTAACGAGTAGGGCGGCATTCGCGTTGCGCCCGTCGCGGGCATTGAGGCTGGCGCCGTTGACGCACAGATGGCCCTGCTCGGAAGAAGCCGCGACAACCTGTCCGCCGGGGCACATACAAAACGAGAACACCTGTCTCTTATACACATCTCCGAGCCCACGAGACGTAGAGGAATCTC
>URWM01000207.1 GCA_900551655.1 uncultured Collinsella sp. | reverse complement strand
GCAGCGTCAGATGTGTATAAGAGACAGTTTCAAGGCACCTTGCTCGCTCTGGCGGGCTTTCGCTGTCCGCGCCAAAACATCGGCGTTGCCGGGCCGGCACTTGGGGACGTTCCTTTTCTGCCGGCACCTGGGGACACTCCTTAGCCGTTGGGGGCGTTCTTAAACGACTAGTCTGGGCGGCGGCCGTGTGCTGCTGTCCGCGTGGCGGCGTATAATCGGCGGCAGATGACTTGGACGTTAGGAAACCATGACCGATAGCATGCAGCAGATGGCGCTCGACACGCTCGGCGCCTATTTTGGCTACACCTCGTTTCGCCCGGGACAGGATCGCATGGTCGATGCGATCCTTGCCGGTCGCGATGCGCTGGGTGTTATGCCCACGGGCGCCGGCAAGTCCATTTGCTACCAGGTGCCCGCGCTCATGCTGCCCGGCATCACCTTTGTGGTGAGCCCGTTGCTGTCGCTTATGGAGGACCAGACCCGCGCACTGCTCGCGGCGGGTGCGCGCCCCAGTTATCTCAACTCCAGCCTTACGCCGGCTCAGCAAAATACCGTGCTCAAGCGTGCTCGTGAGGGGCGCTACCAGCTTATGTACGTGGCGCCCGAGCGCTTGCTCGAGCCGCGCTTTTTAGCCTTTGCGCAGGAGGCCGCGGCGGACGGCGGCATCGGCGTGCCGCTCGTGGCCATTGACGAGGCCCACTGCGTGAGCCAGTGGGGCCAGGATTTCCGTCCCGCCTACCTGCAGATTCGCGAGTTCATCGATTCCCTGCCGCGGCGCCCCATCGTGGCGGCCTTTACCGCTACGGCGACCGAGCGTGTGCGCGCGGATATCCAGCAGATGCTCGGCCTGCAAAATCCCGCGACGGTGGTGACGGGCTTCGATCGCAAGAACCTCTACTTTGGCTGTGAGGAGATGGGCGACAAAGCCAAGGCAGCATGGGTGCGCGACTATGTGATCGCGCATTCGGGCGAGAGCGGCATCGTGTATTGCTCGACCCGCAAGACGGTCGATGCGCTGGCAGGCGAGCTTGCCGAGGCGCTGGGCCCCAGCGGCATTCGCGTTGGCCGCTACCATGCCGGCATGGGCAACGATGCCCGCCGCCAGAGCCAGCGTGCCTTTATCGACGACGACATTCAGGTGATGGTTGCCACCAACGCCTTTGGCATGGGTATCGACAAGCCCAACGTGCGCTATGTGATTCACAACAACGTGCCCGAGAGCATCGAGGCATACTACCAGGAAGCGGGCCGCGCCGGCCGCGATGGCGATCCGGCAAGCTGCCATTTGCTGTGGAACGGCAACGATTTCCGTATGCGCCGCTTTTTGATCGACCGCGGCGATGCTGCCGATGAGGCACTCGACGACGAGCAACGCGCGTGGGCGCTCCAGAATCGATACCGCCTGCTCAGCCAGATGGAGGGCTACTGCAATACCACCGGCTGCCTGCGCGAATACATGCTGCGCTACTTTGGCGACGAGGCCGCGGCCGAGCATGCCGCGGCCGGTACGGGCGGCACCGCCACGGATGAGGCCGAGGGCTGCGGCAACTGCAGCAATTGCCTCACGCAGTTCGAGGTCGAGGACGTCACCGATATGGCCCGCGCCGCCGTGCGCTATGTGGCCACGCGTCCCATGCGCTTTGGCAAGTCACTGATCGCCGACGTGCTCCACGGCGGCAACACCGAGCGCATTCGCCAGATGCATCTGGATGAGGACCGCGGCTACGGTGAGCTGTCGAGCGAATCGGTCGGGCGCATCAAGGACATCATCGGCCAGCTGTGCGGCCGCGGTTATCTGGCCACCTCGCAGGGGCAGTACCCGGTCGTGGGGCTGGGCCCGCGCGCCGGCGAGGTCGAGAACGAGGCGTTTGCCTTTACCGTTAAGCGTCGCGCGTCCAAGCGCAAGGCCTCGACCCGCGCCCGCCGTGCGGTGGATCTGCTGCGTGAGGAGGCCGAGCTGGATCAGCGCCCGCGCGTGGGTGACGATGCCGAGCTGTTCGAGCGCCTGCGTGCCCTGCGCAAGGAGATTTCGACCGAGCTGGAGATGGCGCCGTACATGGTCTTTTCCGACAAAGCCCTGCGCGGTCTGTGCCGCCTACGCCCGCAGACGCGCGACGAGCTTATCCAGGTCAACGGCATCGGCGAGAAAAAGGCCGATGCCTTTGGCGAGCAGTTTATGGCGGCGATTGAAGAATTTGAGTCCGAGCATGCACGGAATGGAGCATAACGATGGCATCCGACAATAAAACCGAGCGCACTGAGGTGTCCGCCGTGCCGCTGTACCAGCAGGTAATGGACGACCTAAAGGGCGAGATCGCGCGCGGCGTGTACGTGGCTGGCTCGCGCATTCCTTCCGAGATGGAGCTCGCGAAGTCCTACGGCGTGGGGCGCATCACCGTGCGCCGTGCCATCGAGGAGCTGTCACGCGCGGGGTATCTCAGCCGCCAGCAGGGAAGGGGTACCTTTGTGTGCGCTCCCAAGCTCAAGCGCAAGATTCGCCAGAAGGGTGACGTCCAAAGCTTTACTGAGGGTTGTGCTGCCAACGACATGGTGCCGGGCGCGCGTCTGGTGTCGCGCACGGTGGCCGCGGCGACGCACGAGGATGCGGCGTTTTTTGGTGTGGAACCCGGCTGCGAGCTCATCGTTGTCGAGCGCGTGCGCACGGCAGATGACGTGCCCGTCATGCTCGAGAACAACGCTTTTGTGCTCGCCGACCATCCCTACCTGCAGACGCTGGCCGACGAGGACCTCACGGACAATTCCATCTTTGCGCTCGTTGCCGAGCATTCGGGTCGCGCGCCGCTCAAGTCCGACCCCTGCACCGTGGAGATTGCGCTTGCCGATGCTCAGGCGGCCCCGCTGCTGGAGGTGCCGGTCGGCGAGCCGCTCTTCTATATGGAGGCGTACTTTACCGATGAGGATGAGCGGCCCCTGCTGCTCGGACGCCAAAAGATCGTGGGCTCGCGCTACGTCTTCGACATCTAACGTCCACAGATAGAACAACATAGAACAAATTTGCCGAGATGACTTCACGGGCGTTGTTGCACGTGTTATAAATAGGACAACATAGAACGATAGCAGGTACGAGCTGCCGTCGCTCAAAGCCGCCCCACAAGGAGGAACATCAGGATGAACGCACATGATCTGGTTCAGGAAATCATTGAGCGCAAGGGCAAGATCGAGAATGTCTTTTGGATCGCTTGTGGCGGTTCGATGATCGACCTGATGCCGGCCAACGAGCTGCTCAAGCGCGAGGCCACCACGTTTACCTCGACGGTCTACACGGCACGCGAGTTTTGCCTGATGGCCCCCAAGAGCCTAGGGCCGAAGTCGCTCGTTATTGCATGCAGCCACAGCGGCAACACGCAGGAGGTCGTCGACGGCTGCGAGATGGCGTTGGCTGCCGGCGCCGAGGTCGTCGCCATGACCGACTGCGAGGGCTCGAAGATCGACAACGGCAAGTGGACCACCTGGGTCTATCCGTGGGGCGAAGGCGTGCCGCAGGCCGAGGTTCCGCAAGGCATCGGCGTCCTGATGGCTGCCGAACTGCTTGACCAGCAGGAAGGCTACGAGGCACTCGCCGACATGTATGCCGGCCTTAAGCAGATGGATGCCCTGTTGCCCGCTGCCCGCGAGAAGGTCAACGCCGAGCTGGGCGATCGCTTTGCCGAGCTCTGCCAGCAGCACAAGTTCTTCTATATCCTGGGTTCCGGCCCCAACTTTAGCCAGACCTACGCCATGGCGATCTGCTCGCTCATGGAGATGCAGTGGCAGCACTGCTGCTATATCCACTCCGGCGAGTATTTCCACGGCCCGTTTGAGGCCACCGAGCCCGGCGTGTTCTACTTTGTGCAGCTCGGATCGGGCGAGTGCCGCCCCATGGAGGAGCGCGCGCTTGCGTTCCTCAACACGCACACCGATACGGTCATGGTGCTGTCTCTTATACACATCTCCGAGCCCACGAGACGTAGAGGAATCT
>URWM01000206.1 GCA_900551655.1 uncultured Collinsella sp. | reverse complement strand
GCGTCAGATGTGTATAAGAGACAGGCCGTGTTCTGGTCGGTCGCCTCGATCATGGCGTCGCGTCTGGTTGACACCCGCCATGGGGCGCTCGCCATTAGCATGATCGCCACGGGCTCTTCCATCGCACAGATCTTCGGCCTGCCGCTCGGCCGCGCCATTGGCCTGGCCGTGGGCTGGCGTATGACGTTTGCCGTGGTCGGAGCGCTGTCTGCTGTCGCGGTCGTCTACCAGGCGACCGTGTTCCCCACCATGTCGGCGGGTGAGCGTTTTACGCTCAAGCAGCTGCCCGAGCTGCTTAAGAACCCGTTCCTCATCGCGCTCTATGTGGTCACGGTGTTCATGGCGACCGGCTATTACGCGGGCTATAGCTATATCGAGCCTTTCCTGGCTCAGGTCGCGCACGTCGATGCGGGCGCCATTACCATGACGCTGACGGCGTTCGGCTGCTCTGGTCTGCTCGGAAGCTGGCTGTTCGGCCGGCTGTTCGATGGGCACCGGTTCCCGTTCCTTGCTATCACGCTCTCCGGAGTACCGGTCGCCTTGCTGCTTATGGGTCCTGCCGCGTCGTCGCTCGCCGCGGTTCTTGGCGTTTGCGCGCTGTGGGGCTGCTGCGCCACGGCCTTTAACGTGGCGTTTCAGGCCGAGCTCATCAAGCATACGCCGGCGGATTCGTCGGCTGTCGCCATGTCGATCTTCTCGGGCCTGTTCAATCTGGGTATCGGCACGGGTACCGCGATCGGCGGCGCCGTGGTTTCGGGTCCCGGTATCGCCTGGATCGGCTGCGCAGGTGGCGCAATCGCCGCCGTGGGCGTCATCCTCGCCATCACGGTGATGTTCCCGACCATACGCCGCGCAAAGCCTGTCGCCTAATCACGTTTCCTCATCAGTTGCGGTGGAATAGTTCCTGTTTAAGGCCTCTGAAGGCCCAGGCAGGAACTATTCCACCGCAACTTATTTTGGGGGAGAGGATACAAGCTGGGCATACAATGGATGGCGTTGTGTTGAGCTTACCGGGAGGCTGTTATGTGGGCATACGAGACGACGTTCTATCAGATCTATCCGCTGGGCTTTTGCGGGGCTCCGCGCGAAAACGCTGCACCCGTTGCCGAGGATGAGCTCGCCCAGGCTGCCAACGCCGCGCCCAACCCCGATGCGCCCATCATGAAAATCGCCCAATGGGCCGACTACCTGCAAGAGCTCGGTATTGGCGCTGTGCTGATCAACCCGCCGCTCGAGTCTGATAGCCACGGCTATGATACGCGCAGCCTGCGCCATATCGATCGCCGCCTGGGTGGGGATGCCGATTTTGCCGCCGTATGCGAGACGCTGCACGCCCACGGCATCCGCGTAGTGCTCGATGCCGTCTTCAACCACGTCGGTCGCGGCTTTTGGGCCTTCCGCGATGTGCAGGAGCGCAAGTGGGACTCGCCCTACAAGGACTGGTTCCACATTAGCTTTGATGGCGACTCCTGCTATGGTGACGGCTTTTGGTACGAGGGTTGGGAAGGCCATTTTGAGCTTGTGAAGCTCAACCTGCAAAATCCCGCTGTGGTCGATTACCTGCTTGAGTCCGTGCGCCGCTGGGCCGAAGTCTTTGGCGTCGACGGTCTGCGCCTGGACGTCGCCTATATGCTCGATCGCGATTTTATGCGCCGCCTGCATACTTTTACCCGTGAGCTCAAGTCCGACTTTGTGCTGATTGGTGAGACGCTCCACGGCGACTACAACCAGATCGTCAACGACGAGATGCTCGACTCCTGCACCAACTACGAGTGTTACAAGGGCCTTTACTCCAGCTTTAATTCGGTCAACATGTTCGAGATTGCCCATTCGTTGCATCGCCAGTTTGGCGGCGATCCGTGGTGCATCTACCGCGGCAAACACCTGCTGTCGTTTGTCGACAACCACGATGTGCCGCGCCTGGCGAGCATCCTTACCGACAAGTCTTGCCTACGCCCCGCCTATGGCATGCTGTTTGGCATGCCAGGCATTCCGTGCGTCTATTACGGTAGCGAGTGGGGAATTGCTGGCGAAAAGGGCGGCCCCGATGGCGACTGGGCGCTGCGACCTGCGCTCGATGAGCCTGCGCCCAACGAGCTGACGGCCTTCATCAAGCAGCTCACGCACCTGCGCTCGGCCGACGACGCGGCGGCCCGTGCTCTCAACTACGGTGCCTATCGCAACGTGGTGATCCAGAACAAGCAGCTGCTGTTCGAGCGCGCCTGCGACGACGCGACGGTGCTCGTGGCGGTGAACGCCGTGGGCGAGCCTTACACCTTTGGCGCCGGCGAGCTCAACGGCTCCTTTGCCGACCTACTTGCCGACGGCGCGCCCACAGTCGAGCTAACGGGTGCCCTTGAGCTTGCACCCTACGAGGTGCGCTATCTATTGAGAGCCTAGCCTATGCCTGTGTCTGACGAGGGCTATCAACATATTGAGCATGGGTTTGAGCCCGTGTTTGACGAGCGCTCGCGCGTTTTGGTGTTGGGCTCGTTTCCCTCGGTGCTCTCGCGCGCCAATGATTTCTATTACGGCAACCCCCAGAACCGCTTTTGGCGCGTGATGGCCGCGTGCCTCGGTGTGCCCGTGCCGCCCAACGAGGGCGATCCTTTGGCAAGCGGTGAGCCCGCGACGCTCGATGCCTCCATTTCCGCCAAGCGGGCCATGCTGCTGAATGGCGGCGTGGCCCTGTGGGATGTGATCGAGAGCTGCGACATCAAGGGCTCGAGTGACGCCAGCATCAAAAACGTCGTTCCGGCACATATCGAGCGCATTACCGGCGCAGCTCCCATTGGGCAGGTGATATGCAACGGAGGTACGGCTGGCCGGCTCTACAAGCGCTACCTGCAAGAACGCACCGGGCTACCTGCCATCGTGCTGCCGTCGACGAGTCCTGCCAACGCGGCGTGGCGTTTGGAGCGGCTTGTCGAGCGTTGGAGTGAAGCCGTTGATTGGGGCGCTCGTTAGTTTAAATATTTGATTGAGCGTGAGCGCCAAGGCGTTTTATAACGGCTTGCCAGATTGGCGCCGGCACGGCTGGCTCGGCGCAAACCGTGCCATCGGCGTTGACGTCCTTAGCATTGCCGCCGCCAAGTCGCTGCGCATGCTCGACGGAGCAGCCCATGCGAACGGCGCCTACGAGCTTGTCCATGGCTTCCGAAAACGGTCGCCGCAAGAGTCCCATGCGTGGGGAGCGGCAAAGCGCTGCGATGCCAGCGCCGGTGCAGACGACAATGCCGCCGCACCACGACAACCCCCGACGCTCGCACGCTTCGCGCAGATGGCCAACGACCGTGTGCGCCCGCTCGGGACTCCCACAGCCGGCTTGAACAGCGACATAGACGCGCGCTTCCGTGCCCCCAAGGCAATCAAGCGCCTGCTCAACGACGCTCATCGCCTCGTTATTGAGCGCATTCTCAACAGCGAATACAATGCCGTCCGCAGTGCTGCCGCCATCATCCGTCCCCAGAGCGACCAGACGGGGGAGCGAAGTGCCGGAAAGCCGGGCATACGCCGCGATGGCATCCTGCAGGTCCCAAAGCAAAAACTCAAGATCCGCGCTATTGGGAATGCTGATATAAGCAATGGTTTGCAACGTTTTTGGTACATCGCCGCGTGCGGTCGTCTCCATGCCGCCTCCTTTCCGGTTGGTTTCCGTTTAGGTTACACCGTCTGACGGCGCCCCGCCGCGCTATCCTAGTGCAACCCTTACGAAAGGAATGCCATGCGTCTGCCCATGAATACCTCGCTTGCCACGCTTAAGCCCTCCGGCATCCGTCGGATTAACGCGCTCGCTGCCCAGCACCCGGGGTGCATCGCGCTTGCGCTCGGCGAGCCCGATTTTTCCACGCCCGATGTGATTGGCGCCGAGGTGACCGCTTCGTTGGACCGCGGCGACACGCACTATCCGCCCAACAACGGTCGCCCCGCTCTGCGCGAAGCGCTGTCTGCCTACATGGGCTGTCTCTTATACACATCTGACGCT
>URWM01000205.1 GCA_900551655.1 uncultured Collinsella sp. | reverse complement strand
GATTCCTCTACGTCTCGTGGGCTCGGAGATGTGTATAAGAGACAGGAACTCCTCAACGCGCACGGGATTGCGCTTGACGAGCGCCAGCAGCGTATCGTCGGACATGACCCACTTGCGCGGGATGTTGCGGCGCTCGGCGCGGTCCTCGCGCCAGGCGGCGAGCTCGCGCGCAATGCCCAGCTGATGGCGGCTGCACGAGTTAATGCGCTTGACCTTGCGGAATGCCTCATGGCGGTCGGCGCGGTAGTGCGACTCATCGGCAAGCGGGCGCAGCTCATCGAGCACCCAATCCACACGGCCCAGCTCGCGTAGGCGGCTCATCATCTCGGTATAAGCGACAATCAGGTACTTGACGTCATCAATCGCGTACTCGATCTGTTTGTTGGTCAGCGGACGGCGCGACCAATCGGTCAGTGACTCGGTCTTGGGCAATGAGACGCCGCAAAACGTCTGCACGAGCGCGCCGTAGGAAATCTGCTGGCGCTCGCCCAAAAAGGCGGCGGCCACCTGCGTGTCAAAAATGGGACGCGGCAGCACGCCCACGGTATGGAGCATAACCTCCATATCCTGCGAGCAGGCGTGAAAGACCTTGGTCACGCTCTCATCGCCCATAAGCTCGGCGAGCGGCGACAGGTCGTCGATCACCAGAGGATCGACCGCGACGCTCTCGGCGGGGGTGGCAATTTGGACCAGGCACAGGCGCGGATGAAACGTGCGCTCGCGCAAAAACTCGGTATCGACGGCAATCGCCTCGAACTCGCGGGCGCGCTGGCAAAAGTCGAGTAGAGCCTGATGTGTGGAAATGTACATATCAACCCATCGAATAAGGTTAGGCCCGAAAAACACGGGTAGGATATCGGCATTGCCCTACAACTATACTCGGTTAGTCACAGAACGGGAACGTAAGTATGCGCTGCCTTATCATCCACAACCCGGCATCGGGCCCCAGCTCAGATGAAATCTTCGCATTCACGCACGCCCTTGCACAGGGTGGCGACGAGGTCGTGATGCGCTTTATCGGCGATGGCATGGAGCCCGAGGACGCCGTGGCAGACGTGCGCGAGTTTGATCGCGTGGTGATTTCGGGCGGCGACGGCACCGTCTCCAACGTGCTCGACCAGATGCGCGGATGCGGCGTCCCCACGCTCGTCTTCCCCTCCGGCACGGCCTGCCTGTTCTTCAACAACATCGGCAATGCCCCTGAGGCCGCAGCGCTCGCCAAGGCCTGCCGCGACGGCCGCACCGTCAAGGCGGATATGGGTGAGCTCTTTTGGCTCGACGAGAACGGCAACGAAAAGCGCCACGGCTTCATCATCATCGCCGGCTCGGGCTACGACGCCGAGATCATGATGAAGGCCGCCCCCGCCAAAAACGACATCGGTGAGATCGCCTATTTCCTGTCGGCGCTCGCCACACCCAACCCCACGGTGGCGCACTTTACGATTGAGCATGACGGCATTGTCGAAGAGCTCGATGGTATCTGCTGCATGGCAGGCAACACCTCAGTCATCCAAAACGACATCAACCTGTTCCCCGACTGTCGCATGAACGACGGCATGGTCGATATCGCAGTCATCGAGCCCGTAAAAACCGTGCAGCTGCTCCCGACCGTGATCACCGCCGCACTCGACCCCGCCGGCAAGGTGCTCGGCCGTCCGCAGTTTAAGATCATCCAGACCAAAGAAGCCAAGATCACCTGCACCCCGTCGCTGGGCATGCAGTTCGATGGCGAGATCATCTCCAGCAACTCGGGCGTCTTTGGAGCCCGCGCGCTTCCGCAATGCCTCGACCTCATCGTCGACGAATTCTCCCCGCTCGGAAAATAGGAGGACCCCATGAACGACAACCCCCTGATTGGCTTTATCGTCATCGTCTTGGCCATGCTCGTCGGCTATGCGATTAACGTGATCCACCGCCGGAAGAAGTAATTCCACATTGGTATGATATTCATCCAATTATCGTCTCCCCCGTTGTTTATGCATTTGCCAGACAGCGGGGGATTTTTCTTTGTGCCCCGTGCAAGGCGCTTTATTCAGATACAGTAATTGCAGGGCGTCTTTATTTAACTAAAGCTAGATAATGAGTATTCTTGTCCGCTCATCGCATATTTTAGGACGCTCATCGAGTATTTCATCGAAATAGATGAATACTATATAGACTTCCGATAGGCTAATAGATGTATTTATTAGCTGAAATCCTGCACGGTTCCGCGGGGTTTCAACGGTTGGGAGGGATCATGAGGTTTACTCATCCTGTCAACACGCTCAAAAAGCTCGGCTGCGGCCTTGCGTTTGGAGCAGCGGCCATCATGGCCATGCCGACTTCGGCGCTCGCCTGCACCCAGATCTACATGGGTAGCAAGCTCACGGCAGACGGCAACACGTACTATGGCCGTTCCGAGGATTTCGGTCCGCGCTATGTCAAGCACTTTGGCATTGAGCCCGCACACAAGGACGGCAACGAGTACACATCGGTCGAGTCCGGTTTTGAGTACAAGTCCAAGGGCACAACCTACCGCTACACCTTCGTTCGCGACAACCCCTCGCAGTGGGAAGATCGCTACGACGCATATTCCGAGGCAGGCATCAACGAGAAGGGCGTCTCCTGCTCTGCCACGTTGAGCACCTCCTATAACGAGAAGGCCGAAGAGGCCGACCCCATCACCGAGGAGACTGGCATCGGCGAGTACAGCTATGCCAGCGTCATCCTGGGCGAGAGCGCCACGGCCCGCGAGGGCGTCGAGCTCATCGGCAGCCTGATCGACGAGCAGGGCGTCTGCTCCAATGACCAGATCATCATCGCCGACAGCACCGAGACCTGGCTGTTCGCCGCGCTTTCCGGCCATCAGTGGATTGCCATGAAGCTCGCCGATGACATCGCCTCGCTCAACCCCAACATCGGCAACCTCACCTATAACGTCGACCTCGATGACACCGAGAACTGTCTCCATTCCGAGGGCATCGAGTCCATGCCTAAGGAGAAGGGCTTTGCCGAGTACACCGACGGCAAGTTCGACGTCGCCAAGACCTACGGCGAGGAGATCGGCGAGGCCGGTATGCACCAGTGGTCGCGCTATATCCAGGGTCGCGATTACTTCATGGCCCCGCTGGCTGAAGGCACTGACTACGAGATCGTGAAAGACGAGCGCGAAGATGCTCGCGCCACGACCGGCGCCTTGGTCCACGAGATGCAGCCGCTGTTCTTCCAGCCCGGCAAGTCCGACTGGAACACCTTTGAGATGATCCGCAGCTTCGCTGCTCGCGGCGAGAATGTCGCCGGTCTCAACGCCAACACCGACGGCGCCTATGCTATCGGCTCCAACCGCAACACCGAGATCCACACCTTCCAGATCCGCCACGGCATGGACCCCGAAATCGCGACCATCCAGTGGGAGATGCTCTCCAACGCCGAGTTCTCCGTCGCTATCCCCCTCTACTCCGCACTGCTCACCGAGGTCAGCCCCTACTTCAGCGATCAGGATGTCTCCTTCGATCACTGCGAAGAGGAAGACGTCGTGAACAACGAGGAGCCCAAGAACTCCATCAACTACGTCCTCATGGACATCAACACGCTCGCCTATGAGAACCGCGATCACTGCGCTACCGGCGTCCGCGCCTACCTCGACGCCCTGCAGAAGGAGCTCATCGAGCAGAACCTGACCGTCGACGAGGCCATGCAGGCCGCCGAGGGCACCGAGGCCCGCACCGCCCTGGCCAACAAGGCCGGCAAGGCTGCCACCAAGAACACCTACCTCAAGTGCAAGGCTATGCTCGAGGAAATGCGTGACTACCTTAAGGAGGGCGACTTCTCCGAGGAGTTCGTCCCGAGCGACTACGATGCCGACAACGACTGCCTGGTCGAGTCCATCACCTACGCCGACGAGGCCCTCTCCGATGAGGACGTAGCCGAGCCCGAGGTCGAGAAGGAAGAGGCCACCGAAGCGAAGTCCGAGGGCAACAACATGGCCGCCACTGTCTCTTATCCACATCTGAC
>URWM01000204.1 GCA_900551655.1 uncultured Collinsella sp. | reverse complement strand
CCTAAGCCTTCGTCGGCAGCGTCAGATGTGTATAAGAGACAGGAGCGCGCATCTCAAGGGAATCGCGCTTGGCCTCCATCGAGGCGTTCCACTCCTGCATGGAACCATAACCATCGCCGCGATAATCAACGGGCTGTACCAGCGTCGCCTCGGACGGCGTAGATCCAACCGTATCGGACAGTGTTGCCGCGTGGGCATCAGTTGCGCCGGCGCCTGCCAAAAGTGCCACGGTCAGAGCGGCGGAAAGGGCAGCGGCTTTCGGTTTTCGTGAATCGATCCTCATGTAGCTGGAAACCTCCGTAGTGCGTTTTTGCTGCGTTTGAGCTGTGTGATTCGATCGCGCTGCATAGTACCCCGAGCAAATCGCGACCTGCGGTTTTACTCAAAAGGCGCACGTCAATTGCGTAAAACTCACATCCTCTCAACAGGAGTTTTCCACAACTCGAATGCATAAAGCGTGCCAAAAACCCTGTTTTTGCACCCTCTCTATGCAAAAAAGGCGCCTGTGCGACCATTGTTCGCACAGGCGCCTTGAGCAGGCATTTTATGCAGTTATACCTATCGAGTCGCAAGGGGTCCTTGCACAAGTCGCCTTACTCGTCCAGTGCGGCAAAGGCCTGCTTCAGATCCCAAATGATGTCCTCGGCGTTCTCGGTACCGATGGAAAGACGGATCGTGGAGGGCGTGATGTTCTGCTCGGCGAGCTCCTCGGCAGAGAGCTGGGAGTGCGTGGTGGTAGCCGGGTGCACGACGAGCGACTTGACGTCGGCCACGTTGGCGAGCAGCGAGAAGACCTGCAGGTGGTCGATGAACTTCCAGGCAGCCTCCTGACCACCCTTGATCTCGAAGGTGAAGATCGAAGCGCCGCCGCGGGGGAAGTACTTCTGATAGAGCTCATGGTCGGGGTGCTCGGGCAGGCTCGGGTGGTTCACCTTGGCAACGTGGCTGTCGCCGGCAAGGAACTCAACGACCTTCTTGGTGTTCTCGACATGGCGGTCGACGCGCAGCGACAGGGTCTCGGTGCCCTGGAGCAGGATCCAGGCGTTAAACGGGCTGATGCAAGCGCCCTCGTCACGCAGCAGGATGGCGCGGACATAGGTCGCGAAGGCGGCGGGACCGGCAGCCTCGGCAAACGAGACGCCATGGTAGGAGGGGTTGGGCTCAGCGATTTGGGCGTACTTTCCGCTCGCCTTCCAATCGAAGTTACCGCCGTCGACGATCACACCGCCCAGCGAGGTGCCGTGGCCGCCGATGAACTTGGTTGCGGAGTGGATAACGATGTTGGCGCCATGCTCCAGCGGACGGAACAGATACGGGGTGCCGAAAGTGTTGTCGACGACAACCGGCAGACCGTGCTTCTTGGCGATCTCGGAGATGGCGTCGATGTTGGGGATGTCAGAGTTGGGGTTGCCGAGCGTCTCGAGATAGATGACCGTGGTGTTGTCCTTGATGGCACCCTCAACCTCTTCCAGGTTATGAGCATCGACAAACGTGGTCTCGACGCCAAACTGGGAGAGCGTATGCTCCAGTAAGTTGTAGGAGCCACCGTAGATGGTCTTCTGGGCGACCACGTGGTCACCGGCCTGGGCGAGGGCCTGCAGGGTATAGGTGATGGCAGCAGCACCGGAGGCGACGGCGAGACCTGCCACGCCACCCTCGAGTGCGGCGATACGATCCTCGAAGACGCCCTGGGTGGAGTTGGTCAGACGGCCGTAGATGTTACCGGCGTCGGCAAGACCAAAGCGGTCGGCGGCGTGCTGGGAGTTGCGGAACACATAGCTCGTGGTCTGGTAGATAGGCACGGCGCGGGAGTCGGATGCGGGATCGGCGCTCTCCTGGCCAACGTGAAGCTGCAGGGTATCGAAACCAAAGGTGTGCTCGGGGTTGTTGATGAACTGGCTCATGATGATCTCCTTGATCGAACAAAAGTAAATAAATTAGAGAGAAGTAAGTCGCTGTCTCCTGATCACGCCGACGGGCGCAAACAGGAGCCCGGCATTCGTCTTGGTAAGCAATTCATATGCGGGCCTCCTTTCGCATCCCGGTTCCGTGGTCGGCTTAATTACCTACCGCCTTTGTGTGTTTTGAATAGTACGAGCATTGTTTCACTCGGTCAATCACTTAAAAGCGCTAACCTGTTATCGGTTTTTTAGATAGCTATCGAAAGGACGGGCACCGATGACACTCCAGCAGCTTCGTTTTCTTATCGCCGTGGCAGAGTCCGGCTCAATCAACGCCGCAGCCCAGCGCCTCTATACCGCTCAGTCCAACATCTCAAACGCCGTCAAAAGCCTAGAACAAGAGCTCCATCTGGAGATCTTTACGCGCTCCAGCCGCGGCGTCACGCTCACCAACGACGGCACCGAGCTTTTGGGCTATGCGCGCCAGGTCGTAGAGCAGGCCGACATGCTCGAAGCGCGCTACGAGGACGGCGGCACGCCTCAGGCGCGCCTTGCCATCTCGGCCCAGCATTACGCCTTTTCGGTCGAGGCCTTTGTCAACGTGGTCGAGCGCTGCCGCGACAGCAAGTTCGAGTTCATCATGCGCGAGACCACCACATCGCAGATCATCGATGACGTCCGTGCGTTTCGCAGCGATATCGGCATTCTGTATCTGGATGACTTTAACGCCCGCGTTCTGCAGAAGGCCTTCGCCGATGCCCGAGCGAGCTTTCACCCCCTCTTTGATGCGAAAGTCCACGTATTCGTCAGCGAACGCCACCCACTCGCACGCCGCCCTCAGCTGTCCCTTGCCGACCTCACGCCCTATACGCGCTACAGCTTTGAGCAGGGAACCTCAAACTCCTTCTATTACGCCGAGGAACCTTTTAGCTATATCCCTTGCGACCGCAACATACGAATCTCGGACCGCGGAACACTTACTAACTTACTTATCACGTCGAACGGTTACACCCTGTCGACCGGTGTCCTCTCCAATGAAATGCAATGGGGCATGGCATCGATCCCGCTAGCAGACGCCCCAACGATGCACGTTGGCTACATCATGCACGACGAGCGCAAGCCCTCTCTCCTCTTGCAGCAATACCTCGACGAGCTCAACCGCATCATCCATGCCAACTAACAGTCGGAAGACGGGGTAGAAATCGTAGATTGCTGGCCCCCGGCGGGCATGGCGCTACAATGGTCACTCACACGAAATGCACTCAACGAAAGGAAGCCCGTGAAGGTCATCATCTATACCGACGGCTCGGCCCGATCAAATCCGGGACGCGGCGGCTACGGCGCCGTGCTCAAATACACCAACCCCGCCGGCAAGACCTTCACCTCCGAGCTTTCGCGCGGCTATGCCAAGACCACCAACAACCGCATGGAACTCATGGCGGTCATCGTGGCGCTCGAGGCGCTCAACCGCCCTTGCGAGGTCGAAGTCCATTCCGATTCGCAGTATGTCGTCAACGCCTTTAACAAGCACTGGATCGACGGCTGGAAAAAGCGCGGATGGAAAACCGCCAACAAGCAGCCCGTCAAGAACCGCGACCTGTGGGAGCGCCTACTCACCGCCAAAAGCAAGCACAAGGTTGAGTTCATCTGGGTTAAGGGTCACGCCGGTCACGAGCTCAACGAGCACTGCGATGAGCTCGCCACCACGGCGGCCGACGGCAGCAACCTCGATATCGACGCCGGCTTTAACGAGAGCGACCTGTAATAGCGTTTTCGCGCAGCTTTATATCCCCACGCGCTACACTCATCCTGTAGACCAAACAACGCAAGGGGGACGTATGCTGCGCATCGCGACCATCGGCACATCCATGATCACCGACGACTTTATCCAAGTCGTCAACGCCAACGACCAAGCCGCGTTTGTGGGCACGCTCTCGCGCGATGCTAATCGCGGCGCCGCCTTTACCGCCGAGCACGGCGGCGAGCGCAACTTCACCGCACTCGATGAGCTCGCGGCAGCTGTTGATGTCGACGCCGTCTATATCCTGTCTCTTATACACATCTCCGAGCCCACGAGACGTAGAGGAATCTC
>URWM01000203.1 GCA_900551655.1 uncultured Collinsella sp. | reverse complement strand
GCACCAAACGAGCCGAGGCCTTGCTGTTTTCCCAGATAAAACCTACCAAAATAAACCTGTCCCTTTTTGGCAGGCGGAGAACTAGAGGCGGTAGGGAACGCCGCTGCGAATGATGGACTCGCGTACCAGGACATCCATCGCATCGAGGGTGATCTCGGGCATCTCGCGATACTTCTGCAACACCGAAAGCTCCGTGCAGGCCAGGATGACGCGGTCGCAGCCGCTACGGGCGAACTCCCACATCACGCAGTCGAACTTATCCATATCGGGCTCGCGCCCGGCCTTCACATCGTCGTAGATGAGCGACATCACGTCGGCCTGACGCTTTTCGCTGGGATAGACGACCTCAACACCCGCGGTCTCGCATTCGCGCCCATAGACGTCTGCACCCACGGTACCGTCGGTGCCCATGATGCCGATCTTGCGCACCGGCTCGGCCGGCATGCTCAGGTTTGGGTCGAACTCGCACTCCCCCATCACCGCGCCGGCCAGAGCATAGCGCACCGACTCACGCGGCATGTGGATAATCGGCACCTTCGTAAACGACTGGATCTGGTCATAGAAGTAGTGTGACGTGTTGCAGGGAATGGCAATGTGTGCACAGCCCAGCGACTCGAGTGCCTGGGCGCACTCTTTCATGGTCGCCAGCAGTTTGGCATGCTCGCCGGTCTTAATGGCCAGCGTGCGGTCGGGCATGGTCGACTTGGAGAGTACCACCATGTCGATATGTTCCTGATCGCAGGCAGCAGCCGTATGACGCACCACCTGGTCGTAGTAATACGACGTGGCCTCGGCGCCCATGCCGCCGATAACTCCCAGTTTTTCCATCGCCGCCTCCTTGGTGACGCCCACGCAATTGCGCGTATCATACCCGCGCCCGCCCGATGCAAACCGGACGGGTGCCGCGCTCATCTACTTGTAATACGTCTTGAACAGCTTATAGTGACGCAGTTTGGTGTGCCACATGCGCAACCAGCGGTTAAAGACAAAGTCTCCCTTCATAAACGAGGGATCGGCGCCCTTGCCCTCCTTGGCAAGACGATGCACCTTCGCGCGCAGCTCGGGAGCCTTGACGTACTTGTCGACGACCCCCATGGGAACGACCATCCACAGCGCCTCGTCCTGCGCCGTCACAAACTCCGGCTCAAACGGGCGATTGAACACATACTCGTCCACCACGTACTTGGCAACGTTAAAGCCGCTGTTGGTTACGTAGTAGTTGCTGCGGCCCTGACGGGTGTTGAAGTCGAAGAACTTAAACGAGCCATCGCGCTCGTCATACTTGACGTCAAAGTTGGAATAGCCCACAAAGTGAAGGTCCTCGAGCAGCTTGCGCACGCCACTCATAAGCTCATCATTGGGTTCGGTGATGATGCAGGCGTGATTACCGACGCCATGGGGCTGATGCTCCTCGAGCAGCACGTGACCCAGGCACATCATGCGAACCTTGCCGTTGCGATCGGAATAGCTGGTGAGCACGCGCATGTACTCGTCGTTGCCGGGCACGCGATCCTGCAAGATCAGATCGTCGGTATAGCCGCTGGCATACGAATCGCGAATGACCTGTTCCAGCTCGGCGCGGTCGGCAATCTCATAGGCCTTTTTCTGGCCCTCGAACTCGTGCTGCCACCACATGATGCCGTCGGAAGGCTTCAGGATCATCGGGTAGGGGAAGTCAATCTGGTCGAGCACCTCGGCAGGCGCCTCTCCTTGCGTGTTGAGCATCTGCGCAGTAAAGGTAAACGTATGCGGATAGGGCACACCGTGCTTCTCGCACAGCTCGTAGAAGATCTCCTTCTTCTGGCACTGCTCAAGCATGCTATAGGGCGCGTAAGGCGCAACGATGTTATCCGCCAGCTCGTTGGCATCCTTGGCCTGAGCCACCAGGGCAACATAGTTATCGCCGCAGCCCATCAGGACAATCGTCTTGTCGGCATGTGCCCGAGCGATACCGTTGACGGTCTTAAGCATCACGGGCATGGTGTCGATATCCACGTTAGGTGTGTAGTCGATAATCTGGCTGCGATACGCAGGGCCCGTCTGATACTTGCCAAAGACCAGGCTCTTGACCTGATACTCCTCGTAAAAGGCGCGCGCCACCGAATACGCGTTGATGTCGCCGCCGAGCAGCACGGGAATAAACTCGCGCTCTGTAAACTGCAATGCCATGGAAACTTCCTATCATGAACTGCCCACACGACGGGCGGTCTTTGTGCAACTGATTTATTCTAGCGTGCCGAGCCGCCGGCACCCAAAGCTCCACCGTATCTATGGCAATCGGCGTAATTATCCAGCACGAAGGCGGCAATCACCGGTGTACGACAACGGGCAATGAACCCACCGTTGTTGTAGGATTCAACATGTTGCCCGCCCCGTCGAAAGGTACACCGTGCCCCAGGCTCATCCGATCAACAACCCCATCATTGACGCCGCAAAGCGCGAACTTGCGGATCGTGCCCAGACGGCAGCTCCCCTACGCACCGCAAACGACGCCTACAACGGGCCTGCCCGCATCGTCTCAATCAACACGTCGGAGCACAAAGGCACGCGTAAGTCACCCGTCGCCGACGGGCACGACACCGTCATCGAGCAGTTTGGCCTCGCCTCCGATGCGCACGCCGGGCATTGGCACCGCCAGGTTTCTTTTTTAGCCGCAGAGTCTATCCAGACGGCGCAGGCGCGCGGGCTCGATGTGCACGAGGGCGACTTTGGCGAGAACTTCACAACCCAGGGCATCAACCTGCTCTCGCTCCCCCTGGGAACGCAGCTCAAGCTCGGCAGCGAAGTACTCGTCGAAATCAGCCAGATCGGCAAAGTCTGCCACACCCGCTGTGCCATCTACTATCTCGCCGGCGACTGCATCTTCCCCCACGAGGGCATTTTTGGCGTCGTGTTGCAGGGTGGAGAAGTCCATATCGGTGACGACATACAGGTGGTCAAGCTCGGCGATGGCACCTGTTCCTTCACTCCCGCCGAGGCACTCAAAGAGGTGGAGCAGGCTCGTCGCGAAGGAACCCTGTAGTTGCAAAACCCCACGTTGAGATAGCTTTTACAGCCAAGAATCCCGCTGCAACAGGGTGCCGTAACGTTAAAGTTGAACTCTATGGTTTCTCAACAATTCACCATTCCCGCAGGTCAAGGCCAAAGCCTCAAGTTCAACTTGACCCTTTAGAACCTTTAAGGTTCAAGTTGAGGTCGAAAGCAGTAGTAGAATACAGCTCGACCAATAACCTACGATTGATTGCAGAGGGACTGGATGCAGCATTCGAACCATCGCACCGCAGCGCTCATCGCGTCGAAGCCGGCTCGTATCATCACGAGTGCCGCGCTCGCCGTCGCGCTGACGGCCACGCCGATGCTCTCCCCCGTCGCGGCCTATGCCGCCTCGCAGGCAACGCAGGATCAGCTTTCCGCCGCCCAGAAAAAAATCGAGGACGCTACGAGCGCCTACAACGACGCTCGAACCAAGCTCGAAGATCTGCAAAAGCAGATCGACTCCAATGAAGCGAACATCGATAAGATTGAGGCCGAGCTACCCGAGCAGCAGGCCAAGGCAAGCTCCGCCATGCGCGATCTGTATAAGTATCAGAAGGGCACCAACCCCATCGTGAGCTTCCTGGTCAACGCGCAGAGCCTGGGTGAGTTCATCACGACCTGCAAATACACCAACCAGATCACGAGCTCGAGCGTCGACGAGATCGAACAGCTCAATAACATGCAAACCGAACTCGAACAGAACAAGGCTGAGCTCCAGCAGGCCAAGTCTCAGCTTGAGGCAGAGCAGAAAAACGCCGAGGATGCGCTGGCGCAGGCCCAGCAGCTCCGCAGCGAGGCACAGGCAAAAGCCGAGCAGGAAAATGCCGCCGAGCTTGCCAAGCTTGAGGCCGATAAGGCCGCTGCCGCTGAGAAGCTCTCGGGCGAGGGCGTGAGCGGCAGCAATTCCAGCAGCCAGGCCACCAACACCAACACCACCATCGACACCACGGTGAACAACGCCAATACCGGTAGCTCCGATTACGATTCGTTCATTAATGAGTGGACG